>PWZK01000176.1 GCA_003567495.1 Candidatus Brocadiaceae bacterium | reverse complement strand
GGGCGACTCGACCTGCGTGCAGTGCGGAGAATGCGTCCAGCTTTGTCCGGTAGGTGCGCTTATCTTCAAGACATCAAAGGGCGCGGCACGCCAATGGGAAGTCGAGAAAAAGAAGGTTATTTGCTCCTATTGCGGCGTTGGATGTGTTATTGAGATGGCTTTTAAAGACAACCGTTATCTGTGGGCCATGGGTATGGAGGAGAACTGGCGGAATCTGCCCAACAAGGGGATGCTGTGCGTTAAGGGCCGATTCGGACATGAGTATGTGAACCATCCTGATCGGTTGAAAACGCCGCTTATCCGCCGCAACGGAATCCTGGAACCCGCCGGTTGGAACGAAGCTCTCGACTATGCCGCCGCCGGGTTAAAAAGGGCTGTCAACAATTACGGTCCCGATGCGGTGGGGTGTTTCAGCTCGGCGAAGACCAGTAACGAGGAAAACTTTGCGATGATGCGCTTTGCCCGCTCGGTCGTTGGCACAAATAACGTCGATCATTGCGCCAGGCTCTGCCATAGCTCGACTGTTGCGGCGCTGGCTGCGGTATTCGGGTCGGGAGCGATGACAAACAGCATGCAGGAAGCGCACAAATCGGACGTGATCCTGATAACCGGCAGCAATACTACGCGATGCCATCCCGTTTTTGGCAATATGATAGAGCAGGCGGTCAGGAAGCACGGGGTGAAGCTGATAGTGCTCGACCCGCGTCAGATAGACATGGCCGCAATTGCAGACATCCATCTGCGACAGCGAAGCGGCAGCGATGTGGCCTGGCTGATGGGAATACAGCATGTCATAGTGCGCGAGGGCTGGCACGATAAGCGTTACGTCGAGGAGCGTTGCGAGGGATGGGAAGAATACCGCGAGAGCCTGGAGAATTTCACGCCGGATGTAGTGGAAGCGATCAGCGGCATTCCAGGGAAAGAGCTGTGCCGGGCGGCCGAAATGTTTGCCCTGAGCGGGGTGGGTGCTATCTACTACAGCATGGGCATCACGCAGCACACGCACGGGGTAGATAACGTCAAGGCTGTCGCCAACCTGGCTATGTTGACCGGAAATGTGGGACTGGAGGGTGGCGGCGTTAATCCGCTGAGAGGGCAGTCTAACGTTCAGGGGGCGTGCGATATGGGTGCGTTGCCGAACGTCTTCAGTGGCTACCAGAAAGTGGATGACGCGCCGGTAAGACAAAAATTTGCTGACAAATGGGGCGCAGATCTTCCCGACATGCCCGGCAAGGCCGTTACAACGATGGTCAATGACTGCGGGGAGTCGATAAAGGCGCTTTATATCATGGGGGAGAACCCGATGGTAACCGACCCGAACCTGAATCATGTTGAGAAACAATTGGCCAAACTCGATTTTCTTGTGGCACAGGATATATTTTTGACTGAGACCGCGGAAATCGCGGATGTGGTATTACCGGCCGCAGCAACGGTTGAGAAGACCGGCACCTATACAAATACCGAACGACGGGTACAGTTGAGCCGCAAGGCGCTGGAACCTCCGGGGAGTGCAAGGCAGGACTGCGAGATAATCGCCTGCATGGCGGAGAGGTTCGGCTGTAAAGATTTTCCGCGCACACCGGAAGCCTTATTTAAAGAGATCAGGGAACTGACCCCTTCCTACGGGGGCATGAGCTACCGCCGGCTGGAGAAAGAAGGATTGCGCTGGCCATGTCCGGACGATGAGCATCCCGGCACGCCGATTCTGCACGCGGGACGGTTTGTCAGGGGCAAGGGGAAGCTTTCGGCGCTACAATACGCGGCGCCTGCCGAGGAACCGGACGAGGAATACCCGCTGTACCTGAGCACCGGCCGGATGCTGGAGCACTTCCACGCCGGCAGCATGACGCGGCGCTCACGGGTGCTGAGCGGAATTGTGGGAGAAAACGAAGTCGAGCTCAACCGGAAAGACGCCCGCCGGGCGGGCGTGAAAGACGGAGAAATGATACGCGTTAAAAGCCGAAGGGGAGGGATAACCGCGAGGGCGAAGATCGGGGATATCGCTTCCGAAGGGATGGTCTATATCCCGTTCCATTTCGTTGAAGCCGCCGCGAACCGGCTGACCAACGATGCGCTCGACCCCGTAGCACTGATACCGGAATATAAGGTTTGCGCCGTATGTATCGAGCCGGCGAACGGGTGAGATGCAAAAGCACCGAGCAATTTTAGACCTCAAAAAAATTCATTTACCAAACACAGAGAAGGCATAAATGACAAAAGACTCAAAACAAAGCAAATATCCTTCATTTGCCGGCGCTGTGCTGGCCGGCGGGTCCGCACAGCGCTACGGCGGCACAGCGAAAGGCCTTCTGCACGGGGGAAACGGCCGGTGTATTATCGACCATCTGATCGGCGAGATGAGGGCCTGCAGTTTGACAGATATCTCTATTGTTGCAAATGACCAGGCACCGTACGCCCGGTTCGGCGGGGATGTCATACCCGACCGCCGGCAGGGCATCGGGCCTCTGGCGGGTATTGAATCGGCACTGGCGCATTTTCAAAACAGGTACGACGCCGTCTTAATACTGCCGTGTGATATGCCTGAAATCACCCGGTCGGAAATAAAAACATTGCTCTCATCGTTTGCCGCTTCGGAAGCGAAACTGGCGGCGGCGCGAACGGAAGAAAATTTCTGGCAGCCGTTATGTATGGTTGCGGGCGTCGATCTGCTAAAAGAGGTGTCCCGGGCCGTATCGGAAGGCGTGCGCAGCGCCGGAGAACTCTGCAACATGCTCGGCGCCGCGCCGGTTGACTTTTTCACCGGTGAACGTTTCGTAAATATAAATACTCCGGAAGATATGAGAGATTATCGAATTACGCTCAAGTAAACGCCTGAATGGAGACCGTAAATGAAAACTCTGAATGTATCAGAGAAAACGGCGGATTCGTTGCGTGATTTTTTGGACGGTGAAGATATCGACCTGCAAACTGTATCGCCGGGCGAGAAAGCCTGTGTCAGTATCTATCCGGACGAAGACGGGAAGCGGACGGAATGCAGCCCGGAAACACTTTACGAAGGGGGGTGGATCACCTGCACGAACGCACGCACGCTTGCACGCAGGCTGAATATTTTGATGTGGGAATCAGGCAAGCTTCTGGATTTTCTGCACATAAAGATACGCGATTGTGAACTGGGGTGCTTTCAATGACAACTCTGTGGATTATATGCGGCGCCGGCAGCGGAGTGGGGAAAACCCGCCTGGCACTCGCGCTGTGTCGCGTCCTGCCGAAAGCGGTTTACGTCAAGTGCGGATGCGGCAAACCGGCGGCCGGAAAAGCGGAGAATTACTTTACAAATACAAAAGAAGCCGTCGCATTTATCGAAGATGCACGTAAGGGTTATGAGCATATTGTGCTCGAAAATAATTCTCTAACGCTGAAGGGCTACGGCGATATTGTTATTTTCATCGATGCCGTTCCAAACCGCACGGATATGCGGCCGGATGTCGCCTCGCTTCGCCGCCGGGCCGATATCGTGGTGGGAGCCGGCACTGACTCGCGGGAATGGGAAATTGCGCTGCGAGAGCCACCAGGTGACTCCCGCATGCGCAGAAATATCTGCCGGCTGCTTTCAGAACAGAAAAAGTTTATCCTTAAATACGGAAATAAACAATGGGAAAAAAAGAACTGACACCGCTGAATGAAGCGTTTCGGAGGATGGACGAGGTATTGTCGGTGGTCAGTCTGTCTTCGGAAAAAATCCCGGTACACGCGGCCGACGGAATGGTACTGCGTGCAGACCAGTTCTCGCGCCTCAGCCTGCCGCCGTTTAACAAGTCCGCGATGGACGGATATGCGGTCCGGGAGGGAGATCAGCGCGAAGAATACAACCTCCTGGGAACCATTGCAGCCGGGGAATCGAAGAAAGTGTTCCTTGAGCCCGGCACGGCCGTCAAGGTGATGACCGGGGCTCCCGTACCGGAGGGGGCAGGTAAAGTGATCAGGCAGGAAAATACAGTGCGCAACGGCAACAAAATTCGGGTCGCCGACCATTCCGATTCGCCCAATATATGCTGGAAAGCCGAAGATGTTTGCGTCGGACAGGAAGTGATGACGGCCGGGATGACGATTGATCCGCTGGCGATCGGCAACCTCATCTCCTGCGGCATCATGGAGGTGGAAGTGGCCCGCCGCGTTCGAATCTCCGTCATCTCCACCGGCAGCGAAATAGTTGACTCGCCGGGCGAAATAAAGGACGGACGGATCATGAACACCAACGGACCGTTGCTGGCGGCGCTGTCAAAAGACTGCGGCTTTGAAGTCATAGGCGAGCACCGTGTGCCCGACGAAAAGAATGCCACGACAGAAGCTCTCCGGGCGGCCGCGGAGCAGGCCGACATAACGGTGCTGTCAGGCGGCGTATCGGTCGGGGACTATGATTACGTTACCGGAGCTCTCGGGGACACAGGATTGAATATCCATTTTTCGCGCCTTGCGGTCAAACCCGGCAAACCGACCGTATTTGCCACGGCCGGCAGGCGCACCGTGCTGGGGCTGCCGGGCAACCCCGTGTCCGTCTTTCTCATGTTTCACCTGTTCGTCCGGCGGGC
>PWZK01000265.1 GCA_003567495.1 Candidatus Brocadiaceae bacterium | reverse complement strand
TTTATATCGTCCCTTCAGGACTCCCGTTTGTGCGATCCCCTCTCCTGTGACTGCGCTGCGGCCCTTTCGGGCCTGCGCTTCGCCACAGGCTATAACATATCGCGCTTTCAGCGCTTGCTTCAGTTGTTTCTTGGACATTGGATATTGGACATTTGTATTTTTATATTCGTTGCTGTCCCATGCGTTGTTCTCTGCGTTCTCTGCGGTGATCCGCCTCTCGCCTTTGCCGTAGCCGTTTGCCGTTTTCGTTAATCTGCGAAATCTGCGGACTGCCGTTGCCGTAATATTAAAACTTTTTCGTTCTTTTAAAAAGTTTTATTGTCGATGTTGCGATATTAAGCGTTTAATCGCTGTCGTTGGTTTGTGAAACATGCGGATTAGTTTCACCGGCCTTCGCCCGTTCGGCAAGTCGTGCCAGAGACATTTCACTCATGACCTTGCGGACCGCACTTTCAGCTTTGGCACCGGCTATCTGCGAGGCCCGCGCGTAGGTGCCGTTGGAACAGTTGTCGATGTTAACGCTGCTTACATCGTTTTTTTCCCGGGAAACGGCGCTGATGACCTCGGCCACGCTTATCAGCTCCGGCCTTCGTGTCAGGCGGTACCCTCCGTCCCGCCCCGGCGTGCTGCTTAGAATAGCGTTATTTTTAAGAGCAAGCAATATCTGTGCCAAAAATTTTTTGGGCGCTCCGGAGGCCTTTGATATCTCGGCCGTGTTGGAAGTTCCGCCGGTTTGGTATTGCATCGCCAGATACGTGGCCGCTCGTAATGCGTAATCGGTTTTTTTGTCCATTCAGTCCTTCTCCAAAATTCGTTTTACGTCATATACCGTAATATCGGCATGCCTTTTATAATGCCAGAGCCAGCCTTTTTGCAAGCGTTCGGGTACATCATCGTCCTCGCCGGCTTCTTGCAACGGAAAACTCTTCCACCCCATCATATCGCTGCTGCGGGCATAGGTCTTCAAAAGGAGCTCGCCGGTATCTACGGGCAGGGCGGCGGTGTTGACCCGGCCGAAATCTCCCGGTATATAGGGGGCGAACGGGAGCGAGGCCCAGAGAATTAAAATAAATCCGGTCAACACAGTGGCGTTAAGCGTCCCCAAAAGACCGCCAACTATGCGGTCGGCATACGTATTGATAACGATCTCGACATCGGAGCGGAAATATCGGAACTTCGCAATATCGCATAGCGATATGAAAGCGATAAACACAACGGCAAAAACTGACGCCTCCAGGTACTCGAGCATTGGATAATTACCAACCGCTGGAATAATTGATGCTGTAAGTGCGGCCGCAGGCATAAAAGAGGTAAAAGCAAGAAAAAAAGCTATAAAATGTTTCAAAAGAGCGTAAGAAGTCTCATAGATACCTGCCTGATATCCGCCGTAAATCGTTATTGCAGCGATCAGCAAAAAAGCAATATACATTATGACAAGCAATTTTCAAGTCCTCATGATTTATTGTTTAATGTGCGTTTAATTTCATCCAGCGTGGTCAGCCCTGCCATGACTTTAGCTATTCCGTCACGCCGGATCGACCTGTAATCTTTTCCGCCGGCGGTTTTAATCTTTTTCTCCGACATGACCTCACCGGTGAGAAATAATTTCCTGACCTTTTCGTTTACGTTTAGTACTCCGTATATGCCGATTCGCCCGTCGTAGCCGGTGCCAAGACACCCCTCGCAGCCGACCGGGTTAAACCAATGGCCCGGCTGTTCGGGATTAATTTTCAGCTTTTCCAACAACTCAGGGCTCGGCTCGAATTCCTGGCGACAGGCCGGGCAGAGTCTTCGTACTAACCGCTGGTTTGTTATGATTTTCAGGCTTTTAACGGCCAGCTCCGGTGAAACTCGTTTTCTTAGGATCGCCAGCACCCGACCTATGCTTTCCGCTTCTATTGTCTCGGCCGCCGATCCGCCCCCGGCGGCAAACTCGAAAAGTCCTGCGGTTACCTCCTTCCCGGCCGGGCCGTCGGCGGCCAGCACATGAGGCTCGTCTCTTAGTACCTCCGGCAGAATTTCTTTAAATTTTCTGCCCGACCTGAGATCAATCTCTATCTGTTTGATCTGGTTGAGTTGCCCTTCAATGCTTTTTTCAAATGTAACCACGTCTTTCGTAAAAATATCTATCAGCGACATTGCGGCGTAAAAAGTCGTGGTCAATCCCGACCGCTTCGGCCCGGAGAAAATTAGGGATGAGTTTGAGTCGGCGAGTGCTGCTTTCAGGTTCTTCACCGATTCCGGGCTCATGCCCAGCTCCCCCAGGTCCAGTTTCTGCTCTTCGGTGGCTTCAGAAGGCATGGAAAACGAGAGGCCGGTGCCTCCCCGCGTCTTAATGCCTTTTAAACCGACGCGGACCTCCTCTCCCGTGGACGATTTAATTCCAAGCACCGACCTGGGCTTTCCTTTCCCGGCCAGCCCGCTGAACATGCTGATGGATCTGATGAGCATCTTGCCGTGCTCCAGGCTCATCTCTTCGATTTTTTCCACCACACCGTCTTTTGTGGCGTCAGCCACATAATTGCCTTTGCCGGGTCTTATTCTGAACCTGCTCCCTTTTCCTCTGAAGACCCGCTCGACAATGTAGCCAAACAGCTCAATCACATCCTCGGCTTCGGGATGGTCGGACAAATAATCATCCATTGATCCGCCTTTTTCATTGACGATATTATCCATTTTAACCGGGGATATTTTTTTCGCTTTCTTGGACGTCTCCGGGGGGTTTTTCGGCTCCGCCGCTCCTACAAGCCCGGTTAGAAGTTGATACCGGGTTGGTACGTGCATATTGCGCAGTTTAATATAATAGAGTGTTATCCCGGTAACGCCCAGCGAAAGGAGAACAAAGAAAATCGGGTGCAAAAAGAAAATCAGGATGACGCCGATCCACCCTGCTGCCAGAAGCAGTGCAGACCAAAAATGCCTGTTGAGTCCGGCACCGGCGGAATCATCCGCCACCCAGGATATCAGGTACAGCCAGCCGGCTATGGACAGCAGGGCCGGAAGCGCCCAGAACGGGTTTGCCCAGAGCATCGCTATCGGCACGGACTCAGATGCCCGCATGCCGGCGGCTTGAACAGGCAAAATCGCAAAAAGAAAAAAAAATGGTAAAGCGATGCATACGCTCTTCAGTCGCGGATCGCTACACTTTGTATTGTAACCGATTCTTTTTATCATATGTTGTTTTTGATTTCTTCGCATCTGTCTGTCTGCGTGCGTGTCCTCACCTGTCTGCGCCTGCCAGTGCGTGTCCGCACGCAGACAGGCCGCGAACACGACATGCAGGCGCAGACGGGCTGGAAACGCGTGAAATATCCCGCTTGATCACCTTCAATAATTTTGAGATTATACACGATATCCCTCCGTCAGGCAAATGGGAAAAGACCGGGAGTGGATTAGCGAAATGAATTTTTTATCGCTTTTCAGAAGGGATACTGCAGGCCGATAAGCCAGCTTGCAGGAGGAGGACCGTGCGTTTCAATCTTAAAAGACAGCTTGCCTGTATAGTAGCATTCCGCTTTGCCTTCCTTTGTGCCATCAATATGATGTACGTTGACAATCCGGGCCAGAGAAGTCTTTTTTTCCGCGCTGAAAACGGTGATAGTTATGGAATTCATATACCCGCCGCGCGCCGCCCATAAGATCCGGCACGGATAGAGTACTTCAAACTGCATGGTAGAGGTCCCGCATCCCCCTTGCCATGCTTCTTCCACTTTTGCTTTCTTAATCTCTGATCTCACCGTGGTGGAAGCAAAGAAGTCGCCGGGATCTTCAACTTTAGACAGCGGCTTTAAACGACGCGTGAGCCTGGGGCCGTGACTGGCCAGGAACGTATCTACTATATCCTCGTCGAATTGGCTGCCGGCGTTTTTTTTCAGCTCTTCTTTTGCCTGTTTTTCGGTCATTTTTTCCCTGTACGGTCGGGCCGAAGTCATGCTTTCGAAGGCATTTGCCACGGCCAATATGCGAGCCATAAGCGGTATGGATTCTCCTTTAAGCCCGTTGGGGTAACCCCCGCCATCCATCCTTTCGTGATGATGCCTGATCGCGTCAAGCCCGGCGGCAAGGCGGTCTATCGGGGCCAGCATCTTTTCACCGATCAACGGATGCTTTTTCACCACCTGCCATTCGGCGTCGGTCAGCGGGCCCGGTTTGTTTAATATAGAATCAGGAATGGCCACGTGTCCTATGTCGTGCAGGACACTTATCGCCGCTATCAACTTTATCCGGTCTTCCCACAAACCTCTTGCTCTCGCTATATTTACGGCAATTTCTCTGACGCGATGGTGGCCATCTTCGAGATACCTGTCTTTGTGCTCCAGAATGCCGGCTACTATTTTTACTGATTGAGCGTAGTTATTTTGTTGCTTTTGGTGCAGATAATTTGTATGGCTTAAAGTCGCGAAAAGGGTGGAAATAATACCAAAAAATTTCTGTTCCTCACCGGCGATTTTTTTGGGGTATGGGAAATAGAAGCTCAGCACTCCGTATTTTCTTTTGGCGACAATCAGGGGTATTGCTATCAGGGATACAAACCCCTCTTCAATTGCATATTG
>PWZK01000286.1 GCA_003567495.1 Candidatus Brocadiaceae bacterium | reverse complement strand
CTTTGTCAGGCTGCGCTTCGCGTATATGAATACAGCCTGTCTGCGTGCGGACACGCACAGGCAGGCGGCGCTTGCCTTTCGCGCAGCTGCACCGCTGGAAACGCGTGAAATAAGCGGGTTAAATATCCCTGTTCAGGGAAATGTGATTGAGTTATTCCCTTTCCCAGGGTAGAAGGGCCTTCCTGTCTGCCTGCCTGGCGTCAGACAGGTCGCCAGGCAGGCAGACCTTCAACCCTGGGCTGTAATTATAAAATCCTCTTCGAGGAAAGAGACTGTGTTTTTTACCATATTTTGGCCTATGTGCCAAATGGCACAATTTGGGTTAAGCCTCTTCAAGCATCACCTCCACCATCGAATCCTGTATCTGTCTCATGTCCCAGTTGCTTCCGCGCCCAAAATCGTTAATCATTATCGAGAATACTATGAGCCTGCCGGACTTTGCACGTGCGTATCCGCTCAGAGCTCCGACCCGGGCTATATGTCCGCTTTTGGCATGAACCCTTCCGGCGTGGCCTCTTTCCGTCAGTCTGCCCACCAGCGTCCCCTCGGCGCCGGCAACCGGCAGCAACGTCTTGAAGCCCGGCGAGACTTCTATCTCGTACATACGGCTCAGCAATTTACATATCGCACGGGCTGTAATGCGGTTATTGCGTGAATAGCCGCTACCGTCGCTTACGGCGAGATGTCCGGCATCCAGCCCCCGGGCTTCCATAGCGCCGCTTACCACTTTTTTGCCTGATTCCCAGGAGCCCCGCCCATCCGTGCGTGCACCGATAGTCTTGATTACCGTTTCCGCATAAAGGTTCTGACTTTCCACCAGCATAACGTTAAGCACCTTGTTCAGCGGCGCCCGACGGCGCGCCAGCAAAAGCATATCCTCCCTGCCGGGGTGGAATTTGATATTGTCTTCCCGCACATCGCCTTTGATTTCGATATTATGGGAGCGCAGCACTTGCGCAAAGCTTTCCGCGGGAAAAGTGGCCGGTGTGGGAGTAGCGACCAGACCGCTCCAGCCGCCGGTGGCGTACATGGCCCGGCCGCCGACCCTGATGCCGGCGCCGTCGCGTGTTCTGTCGACCCATATAGCATTGGAGCCGGGATCGGTGCGGCAGGTGTTTTCTACGGAAATTGAACCCAGTGGCGGGGAAAATTCCACCAGAGCGCTCCGTCCCGGCGCTGCGCCGGGGCGCACAGTGAGCCTCACGCAGTTGTCCTGAAAGATCAGAGCGCTTACCGGCGCCGAATAATGACGCATCAGCTGGTTATCCGGCCAGTCAGGATGTACATGCTCGCTGTCGAAAAAACTCTGATCAATGACGACATCACCGCCAATTCGGCGTATCCCGTATCCTTCCAGAAGACGCGCCCACCTGTCGAACTGCGCAGTTGGCGACTCTCCGGCTGCAGGGCTGCCAAGCGTAGGGTCGCCGCCGCCGACCAGCCAGAGATCGCCGTCCAGCACGCCTTCGGTGATCTCTCCGGACATCCAGAGGGTAGTCAGAAATTCATAATCCGGCCCGAGCAAATCCAGGGCGGCAACGGCGGTAACTATTTTTTGGTTTGAAGCCGGGATAAAGGGCAGGTCGGATTTTTTGCTGTACAGAACTTCCCCATCCTCAATATGCTCCACATGAAGCGCGATGCGGGCGCCTTCAAGCCGCACGTCTGAGAGCACCGACTCCAGACCGGCCCGAAGCGATGCCGACCCGACGTCGGAAAAGAAAAAGATATATACCAGGCAGACACAAAAGCATATCGCCCTACGTTTAGCTTTATGACTCATAATGTTTTAAGTTCAAGGTCAACATGCGGTGGACTACGATGGGTCGGGATCCCGATAGCGATCCCGATAGCGATTTCTGGCATTGCCGTATAATTCCAAATCCGAACGCCTGCCTGCTGCACGCAGGGGGTTCGCTAAGGACTTACGCGATCTCAGTATGCTGTAGCATATAGGACTTGTAGGTCCTATAAGTCCTATACATCGCCTTAATTCTTTTTCAAGTTCCGTCTTGAAAAAGAATTATTTCCCTGGACATTGGATATTTGTCTTTTCAGTACACTAACAATTTGTTGTTAGTATGAAAATGCTAAGCACCTAATCTCGCACCTGGCCATTTCCGTTTATAAGCCATTTATAGGTGGTTAATTCTTCAAGCGCCATGGGGCCTCGCGCGTGCAGTTTGTTTGTGCTGATACCTATTTCGGCTCCCAGCCCGAACTGCCCGCCATCGGTAAAGCGGGTGGATGAATTCACGTAAACCGCCGCCGAGTCCACGCCAGCCTGAAAATTTTCAGCATTGGCAAGGTTGCCGGTAACTATCGCGTCGCTATGCCCGGACCCGTAGGCGTTAATATGCTCGATGGCTTCTCCGACATCTCTGACAACACGCACGGAAAGGATCATGTCGAGATATTCGGTACGCCAGTCCGAGGGCTCAGCCTTTTTTACATCAGGCAAGATCTCGAGTGTTCTACTACACCCTCTCAGCTCGACGCCCCTTTTAACGAAAAGTTTACAGGCTTTCGGCAGGAATTGCCCGGCTATTTCTTCGCTTACCAGCAGAGTTTCCATAGCATTACAGGTGCCCGGTCGCTGGCACTTGGCATTTTCGCAGATTTTAAGAGCGGTATCGATATTGCACCCGGCATCCACATAGGTGTGACATACGCCGTCGTAATGCTTTACGACAGGCACAGTAGCGGTTTCCATAACTTTTTTTATCAGGCCTTTTCCGCCACGCGGAATCACCACGTCAACACTGTCTTCTGCGGTCAGCAGCGGCGGTACCGCGGTTCTGTCGATGGTCTCTATCAGCTGGACGCAAGCGGCGGGCAATTCAGAGTTCTCAAGACAGTTGCGAAGCAGTCTGTAGATAGCCATATTTGATCGAATGGCCTCTTTCCCGCCGCGCAGGATCACGGCGTTGCCGCTTTTCAGACACAGTGCGGCGGCATCGGCTGTTACATCCGGCCGGGATTCATAAATTATACACACCACGCCGAGCGGCACGCGCACTTTTCTAAGCTGAAGTCCGTTGGGGAGCGTCCACCCGTCGATTACGCCGCCTACCGGATCTTTCAGCGCTGCTATGCTGCGAAGGCTTTCAGCCATACCCTCGATCCGCCTGTCGGTCAGCTCCAGGCGGTCGAGCATGGCGCCGGAAAGCCCCGCACTGCGGCCTGCCTCGAGGTCTTCCGAGTTTGCTGCTTTCAAAACGCCGGCACACTCTATTATGTGCTCGCTCATCTGTCTCAGGACGGTGTTTTTAGTATCTGCGTTTGAAACCGCGAGCTTTCGCGAGGCTTGTTTTGCGTTATGCGTAATTTCCCGGATATACTGTTTTATGTCCATAATCATATGTCCTTGAAAATGAGGCGCCTGTCGGCACGGTATTGAGAAACGTCGAGAAAATTACAAATTCAAAATTACAATACCAAAATTCAAAATCTTCAATGGCATCAGGCAATGACAACGCATCTTCTGTAGGGGCAACCTCCTGTGGTTGACCAACATCGCGATCGTTTGCACCAGGGCAATCACGGGGGATTGCCCCTACGATTATCTTCTCCGCATCCTGCAGGTTTAGAATTTGCGATTTTGGATTTGAGATTTATTTGTTATTTGGTGGTTTGAATTTTGAATTTCCGGTTCCGGTTATATTTTGTTAAATTGTTTTCGCACATCGACAATTCTTTGTCGATGTTGCGACATTAAGCCCCTACTCCGGATCAAGAGCCCTCAGGTTGCACCTTTACAAGCCCTATTACTCCGAAGACTGCCGCACAGAGTCCGAATACGGCAACCGGGAGCTGCCACGGGTAACGTCCTTCGCCCAGCAATCGCTCCCACCCGGTCTCAACAATACTTATCCGGGTGGAGCTGCTTTCTTCGGGTTTCTGTGACGGTTCAAATTTACTCACATAATCGCCCTCCCACATATAACCGTACTGTTCTTTGGCCACCTCTGCGATGGTGGCGGGGTTTGACAGCAATTCGTGTCTTTTTCTCCTGTAATAAACCACCTTCCGGTTGGTTCCAATCAAATCGGAGAGGACTTCTTCCTGCCGGCGACGCAGCCGGAATAACTCCGCACGCTTTTGCGCAATATCAGTCGCAAGAGCGCATGCAACAGCAGCAGCAAATAACAGCAACAGATAAGGGTGTGCCAGTTTGCCCATAATTGGTGTACCAGAGGCGTTTAATGTTATTATATACAATAACGTTTTTAGCGGATCAAAATCAACCAAAAAGAAATTTGCACGGCCGACGGCTCTTTTATTTGACATGAGGGAGGAAAAAAGTGGATAATACATAGCAGATATTAATTGCGGAACCCGGATTTAATACAACTGCCGTAGTGCTTGATCGGAACGGGGGTTCCGTGTAGATTTTCGTTACGTCCGATTGAGCATCAGCGGTAGAAAAGATACACAGCTCGCTAACGTCGGATGGGATTATCCGACGGAAAGGGGCAAAAACAATTTAAAAATGCCTGCTATGCCTAAAATGTTTTTTCAAAAACTACGCGTTTTGGATCTCGGACCGGCCAAGCCTGTTCAGGCGGAATTTTACAATAAACGGCTCGTCTCTTCTGCCCG
>PWZK01000049.1 GCA_003567495.1 Candidatus Brocadiaceae bacterium | reverse complement strand
TGAAAACCTGAAGTCGATATTTTCGAGAAAAACAAGTCCGGTATGGATGGATTCTTCAACCGAAGAGGAGTGCCGGGAAATCATGGAAGCCCTTGGCGGCCCGGGGGCGACCGCTAAGATGACCGGTTCGACGGCTTTTGAACGATTTACCGGCCCTCAGATACGAAAGTTTTACAAAACGGAGCCGGAAAACTACGAAAAAACGGATATTATTGCTCTTGTCAGTTCTTTTATGGCATCTGTTCTTTCCGGCATGCCGGCCCCGGTGGATCATGGCGACGGAGCCGGCACAAACCTCATGGATATCCTCACCCGGCAGTGGCACGAAAAGGCGCTGGTGGCAACAGCGCCCCGGCTGAGGCGCCGTCTGCCCGCCCTGTCCCCTTCGGACATGGTTTTAGGAAATATAAGCCCATATTTCGCTGAAAAATACGGGGTCAACCCGGATGCAAAGGCGATGGTATGGTCCGGTGACAATCCCAACAGCATAATCGGGCTGGGGCTGATCAAACCCGGCATGACCGGCATAAGCCTCGGCACCAGCGATACTCTTTTCGGCCTGATGAGGGAATGCCGTACGGATTCAAAGGGGGAAGGGCACGTTTTTGGCGCTCCGACCGGCGATTATATGGCCCTTATCGCTTTTAAGAACGGCTCACTGGCCAGAGAGCGGATTCGAGACAGTTACGGGCTGGACTGGCGCGGTTTTTCGAAAATGCTAAGGGAAACCCCGCCTGGCAACGATGGCGGGATCATACTCCCCTATTTCGAGCCCGAGATAGTGCCGAAGGTCCTTAAACCCGGCATCAGACGGTTTGATCTCGATGAACACGACGCGGCGGGCAACTGCAGGGCGGTGGTGGAGGCTCAGATGATGTCCATGCGCATACATTCGGAGTGGATGCGGCGGCGGCCCGCCTGCATATACGCTACCGGCGGGGCTTCGGAGAATGAAGAAATTCTGAAGGTTATGGCCGACGTCCACAACTGTCCCGTATACCGGTTCCGGGTTTCTAACAGCGCCGCTCTTGGTGCGGCTCTGCGCGCCGTTCACGGACATGAGAAATACCTCGGCAATTCGCCCCGATGGGCACAGGTCGTTGAGGGGTTTGCCGATCCGGTGACCGATTCAAAAATCGAGCCCGCCCCCGGCGCCGCCGACATATATGACGCGCTGGTGGAGAAATACCGAAAATGTGAGTTGGGCGTCTAACCCGCTTCGGCTGTCCACGGATTTCGCGTAAGTTCTCAGTGAACCACCTGCCTGCAGCCTGCCTGGCGGCAGACTGGCAGGCAAGCAGGTGTTTCACTGAATATATACGATTTCAACGAACGGCTATTTACTGCAGAGAAAACAAAAAGGAGAAAATGATGAATCAAAACACATATGCACTAAGGCTTTATGGCAAGGGGGACCTTCGTTTGGAGCAATTAGCTCTCCCCGCACCCTCACACGACCAGATACTGGCCGAGGTTGTCAGCAACAGCATCTGTATGTCATCTTACAAAGCAGCGGCGCAGGGGCCGGCTCACAAACGTGTGCCCGAAGATATCGATGAGAATCCGGTTATCATCGGCCATGAATTTGCCGGGCGGTTGCTTGAAGTCGGCAAGAACTGGGCCGGGCGTTTCAAAAAAGGGCAGAAATTCGGCATACAGCCCGCCATGATGTATGAAGGTTCTCTGGATGCGCCGGGCTATTCCTATCACTGGATAGGCGGAAACTCACAATATGTCCTTATCCCGCATGAGGTGATGGCCTCCGATTGTCTGCTGCCTTACGAGGGCGACGCTTTTTTCAAAGCCTCTCTGGCGGAGCCTATGTCCTGTATAGTAGGTGCTTTCAGGGCACAGTATCATCATCCGGCGCCGGGTCGTTACGAACACAAATTCGGGATAAAAAATGGCGGTAACTGCGCGTTGCTGGCCGCTGCAGGGCCCATGGGGGAGGGTGCGCTCGATCTGGCACTGCACGGGGAAAGGCGCCCCTCATTGCTGGTGGTGACCGACCAGGATAACAAACGCCTTGAAAGAATGAAACAAAGGTATCCGGTGAAAGACGCGGAAAAGAATGGTATCAAACTCGTTTACCTGAATCCGAATTCACTCCCCGAAGGTGCTGAAACAATAGAAGACTGTGTGAGAAAGCTGACCGGCGGCGCCATGATGGACGATGTATTCGTCTTTTACCCGAATTCCGGCCTTGTAGAACAGGGAGATGAACTGCTGGGCCGTGACGGGTGCCTGAACTTTTTTGCAGGCCCCTCAGACAAAGACTTCAAAGCGCCCATAAATTTTTATAACGTTCATTACGAAGGACACCACCTGGTCGGCACCAGCGGCGGAAATAACGAGGATATGAGCATGGCTTTGCGTATGATGGCCGAGGGCACCGTCAATCCGGCCGGCATGATTACCCATATCGGCGGACTGGACAGCGCCGCGGAGACTATTCTCAACCTTCCGGGGTCGGGTGGCGGGAAAAAACTGGTTTACACCCACATCCGGATGCCCATGACCGCTATAGATGAGTTCGGTGAAAAAGCCGGCGAATGCGGTGCGCCTCTGGGGGATGTCTTCGAAGAGCTGGACTCAATATGCGGGCGTCATGCCGGCATGTGGAATGTGGAGGCCGAGAACTTTTTGCTCGGCTGCAATGAAATCAAACTTAAACCGCATATTTCATAAACCAACGACAGTTGATTTCTTCGCATCTCACGCCATCTGCCTGTTGCGTTTCCGCACGCAGACAGGCCGGGAATGTGTGAAATAAGCGAGTGAAACATTATCTATGAAAATCCTTGGAATAGAAAGTTCATGCGACGACACCGCCGCGGCCGTTGTCGAGGACGGCCGGAAACTGCTCTCCAGCGTGGTCAGCAGCCAGGAAGATATCCATGCCGCCTTCGGTGGCATAGTGCCTGAGGTGGCGTGCAGAAAACACATCGAGAATATCCTGCCGGTCATAGAAAAGTCGCTCAGGGACTCGGGGATGCGCCTTGATGAAATAGATGCTGTTGCCGTAACCGCCCGGCCCGGCCTGATCGGAGCCCTTCTGATAGGAGTCACCGCGGCAAAGACGCTGAGCTGGGCGTTAGACGTTCCGCTCATAGACGTCAACCACCTGCATGCTCATATCTACGGCGCCTGGATGAGCGATGCATATCCTCAAATGCCGGCACTCAGCCTGGTGGTTAGTGGAGGGCATACCAGCCTGTATGTCACAAAGGGGCCTTTGCAGCACCGGCAGATAGGCTCTACAGTGGATGATGCAGCGGGAGAAGCATTCGACAAGGTGTCAAATATCCTGAAACTGGGTTTTCCGGGCGGGCCGGCGATAGACCGTGCGGCCGCCGGCGGCAATCCCAAAGCGGTAAATTTCCCAAGGGCTCTGCTAAATTCAGAAAATAACAACTTCAGTTTCAGCGGGCTTAAAACAGCTGTGCTTTACCACTGCCTGGGACAGAACGCCTCCAGGGAGGCTATGGAAGCCGCCAACTTTGATCCCGCTTTTGTGGCCGACGTAGCAGCATGTTTTCAGGAAGCGGTGGTGGACGTGCTGGTGAATAAGACGTGCAAAGCGGCGCAGCGCAGCAACGCGGCATCGGTGATTGTTGGAGGCGGCGTAGCGGCCAATTCGCTTCTGCGCGCCCGGTTGTCTGAAGAAACAAAAAATATGGGGCTGAGCCTGTTCATGGCGCCTATGAGCCTTTGCAGGGATAACGCAGCCATGATCGCCGGGCTCGGATTTCACCTGCTCAAGAGCGGCCGCCGGGCGGATATGAGCCTGGAAGCGGAGCCGTCGGCTTAGAAAAAATGAGACGATTCTTTTTTGTGGTACAGGGGGACTCATGAACGAAGAAACTTTGCGCAAATTGCTTTCCAATCTTACTGAAGGACGCATAAGCATAGACGAAGCCGTGGGCGCGCTGGGCGACCTGCCTTTCCAGGACCTGGGGTTTGCCAGGGTGGACCACCACAGGGGACTGCGTTGCGGCCGGAGCGAAGTTGTATTTTGCGAGGGAAAAACGCCTGCTCAGGTTGCCGCCATTGCAGAAGCGATCCTTTCCAAAGGCGACACGCTGCTTGGCACTCGCGCGTCGGCCGAACATTATGCGGCGGTGCTGGAAAAATGCCCCGGTGCACGGTATGAAGAGCAGGCGCGCTGCATAGTCTTCCGGAAGGAGCCGGCCCCTCTCACGGGAAACGTTTTAGTATTGACCGCAGGCACCGCAGATATTCCGGTAGCGGCGGAGGCAAAGCTAACGGCCGAGACACTTGGGGCAAGGACTGAAATGATAAGCGATGTCGGTGTGGCCGGCCTGCACCGGCTGCTGCGATACGGAGAAAAAATCCGAAACGCCAACGTTATAGTGGTGGTTGCCGGCATGGAGGGCGCTCTTGCAAGCGTCGTTGGCGGGTTAACATCAAAACCGGTAATCGGGGTGCCAACGAGCGTGGGCTACGGCACGAGCCTGAACGGTTTTGCGCCGCTGCTGACAATGCTCAACAGCTGCGCCGCCGGGGTTTCGGTGGTCAACATAGACAACGGATTCGGCGGGGGCTATATCGCGGCTTCGATCAACGCACTGGTTTCATAAACCAACGGCAATAGT
>PWZK01000074.1 GCA_003567495.1 Candidatus Brocadiaceae bacterium | reverse complement strand
TGCATAAGCGGCTTTAAGAACTGCAGCGGAACTCCGGTGGAGCTTGACGCCGAAACCGGAAACATACTGGAGACGGACAATTCCCGGACACCGAAAGGATGGGAAATTCACACGAGCCTGCCGCGAATCGGAAGCAGGCTATTTCTTATTCCAAAAGAAGAAAACACGAGGCCGGAGGCCATGGCGCGCAGGCAGTTCAGCGAAGTCAGCTCAAAAGAGCTTGACCCCCAAAAATGGAACATATCCCTTTCTGAAGATAACTGCCTTGTACTGGACAGAGCCCGACACAGCATCGGCGACGGCGACCCGCGGGGACCGGAGGAGATTCTGCGAGTAGACAGCGCTGTGCGAGACGCACTGGGTATCGAGCGCAGGGGCGGCAGAATGGTCCAGCCGTGGGCGCAGAAGAAAACCGAAAACCCGAGAAGTTTGCCCGTCCGGCTCACGTATGAGTTCAATGTCGATTGTGTTCCCGCAGGCGGCATGCGGCTTGCGCTTGAATGCCCCGGGGTTTTCGATATCTCACTAAACGGCAATTCAATAAGCCCCGACTCCGCAGACGGATGGTGGGTGGACAAAAGCCTGGAAACTCTCCCGGTTGACCCTGCGCTGCTGAAAGAGGGGAAAAATGAGTTGATTCTACAGCTTGACTACACTGACGGTTTCAGCGGACTGGAGATAGTTTACCTGCTCGGGGATTTCGGCACCGCAGTTGACGGAACATCCGTTTCGATAACAGCGGCGCCCCTGACTCTGAAACCGGGCGACTGGTGCGAGCAGGGCCTGAGCTTCTACTCCGGATCGGTATGCTATCGCCAGGTTATCAGGCCGGATATCAAGCCCGGACAACGCCTGCTCTTTCGTCTCGGGGATTACCGAGGCGTTGCGGTAAGGGTGGTAATAGACGGCAGTCCAGCCGGCATCGTCGCGTGGGAGCCGAATGAAATCGACATCACCGACCTTGTGCCCGGAAACGGCGGGGAAGTCGAACTCGGCATTGAGGTGATAGGCCACCGGCGCAACAGCCACGGACCGCTGCACATCGACGAAAAATGGCCGAACTGGACGGGTTCCGGCGAATTTACAGTCGGAGCCGATAAGTGGTATGAAGGGTATCAGCTCGTGCCCGTGGGTCTGATGTCGCCGCCGAGTCTGGTGATCGTCGCCTGATTCTTTTTCAAGACTTCGCTCTGAAAATGTGGTGTCTGTAGGCGCGGTACTGATAAATATCCAATATCCAACACCAAATATCCAATTACCAAATTAAAAGCCCGGCGTTTTTTACCTGCTCATGTTTGAAAACACAACATCTTTTAGCGCCAACGGCGCGGCATGCTAAAGCCTATGGCAAAGCGAAGGTCCAACGGACCGGAGCGTAGCCATAGGAGTCCGACGCCTGGACAATTTAGCCCTGTAAGGGCGGCATAATCACCACCAGGTATCCGGCGAGCTTTCTTCTTCTCCACGATTATGTCGTCCCTTCAGGACTCTTTTTTTGCGCGCGTCACCTACCCTATGGCTTCGCTTCGGCCCTATTCGGGGCCAGCGCCCCGCCACAGGCTATAACATATCGTGCTTTCAACGCTTGCTTCGGTCGTTCTCTGGACATTGGGCATTTGAATCGCTCTTTCAGGGCTCTTTCCTGTTGTTTTTAAAAGACAAAACTCCATCCGTTCGGCCGTTGCCGTTATATTAAAACTTTTTCGCAGCTTTTAAAAAAGTTTTATTGTCGATGTTGCGACATTAAGCGCCTAACCAGCCTCACCAAGTCGGATAGTTACTATGGCATGCACCATAACCTGAAGCTCCCCCTCGGCGGTTTTAATAACCAGATATTTTTCGCCCACCTCGGTAAGTTCGCCTTCAAAAGTCTCTTCATTTGTAAGCAGAACTGATATATTTTTCCCGAACCATTCCGGCTTTATGATATTTGTGATCTGGCCTGTTCTCATCTCCTTTTCCTCCCCTTGTGGTATAGTTTTTTTAATACGCAACTCACTCCAGCCACCGATACCGAAGTCTCATGTACTCGTAGTCCCTGACGCGAATTCTCTCAACACTTCCATCGCCATACAGGGCAAGCGCGCCGGTCCGCTCGTGATTATCCACTGCGTCGTCTATAACGATGATGTCGTCGGCGCCTGCGACGGAAGCCCTTCGACCTGCATATTTATACCCCCCCCGGGATTCCGTTTTCGCTCTGCCCGGACAAACAAGAATACTGCCGTGCGAAACGTATCCGGGATAAAGATCGATCAACTCTTCAGGATAACCTCCACCGTGGTCCTGTTTGTAACGCTGGAGGGCATTCCATATTGATTCCAGGTTTTCGCGGCACTGACTCTCAACGGCATGCACCTCGTAAAAAGCCTGAAAACCTCCGTATTGCAGAAACATGTTTGCGCCCCCGATGCAGATAGCACCGCACAGAGCGATTCCGGCAAGCGCCCTCCCCCGATAATTTCCCCTGGTTCTCATTTCACGCAATGCAATTGCAGCCAGAATAACGGATGATAGTGCAAATGCCCAATGAAACGCCGAAACCGGCACTAAAAGCAAAGCCGCAATAACATAAGGATGCGGAATGGAAAAATCTGAAATGGAGTGCCTGCGTTTTTTTTCAGACCCGGCCAAATGCTCCATCTCGCTTGCCAATTCATTTCTGCTACGAACACCCGCCGCCTCTCTGATTGGCGATTTACTGCAACGGAAGGTTATCAAATTATGCGGAAGCTTTATTTCGTCACCATCGCGCAGCCAGTGATAATGAGTTCTTTCTCCGTTGACCAACAGCCCGTTTTTAGACCCGACATCCCTTACGTAACACTGGCCGGATTCAATGCCTATACGGGCATGTTCTCTTGATATTCCGGCAGTCTCCAGAACTACATCGCAGTCGACGGATCGCCCGATTTTAAGACCGCCTTGCGGCACGGGGAAAGTCTGTTCGTTGTTATATTCATCTGCAATTCTGATATAGAACATGTGATCTGATTTGATTCTAATGTGTAAAACTTTTTCAAAAAACCCGGTAAGCATAGTATAACTGCAAAATAACACTTTTTCAACAGATTCGAAAATTTACTATGACGACAGGCCCGCCGCTGGAAGCTGCACGTAATTTGACGTCGGCCCGCAGGGGCGATATGATTAACCGAAGGTTCACGAATATTCTCAGCAGGGGCGATAATAAGATGCGCGGTTATGGATTTGGCAGACACAGACACGGGGGGGATAGCGAAACGGCTAAATCAACGGCCGAAATGGGCAAATCGGCGCTTAGACTTTTTGCCTACCTCCTCCCCTACTGGTGGCTGTCGCTGGTAGTGTTGTTCCTCACTGTTTCGGTCACCGCCCTGAACCTGATACATCCCCGCCTGATACGGATATTGCTGGATGGCGCGATCCCGGAAAACAACAGGGAATTGCTGCACCTGATCGCCATGGTTTTTCTGGCAGTGATAACCCTGGCCGGACTTCTTCAGTTTGCAAATTCCTTCCTCCGTCATCGTCTCGGCCAGCAGATTATAAAAAAGCTTCGAATTGATCTTTACAGGCACCTGCAGGGACTTTCGCTAACCTTTTACGAGTCTCGCGAAACGGGCGATATAATGTCGCGGGTGGTAAACGACACCGAATCTGTGGAAGATCTCATAGTACATGCGGTAGAAAATTTTCTAAGCTCGGTTCTGATACTAAGCGGTGTTGCGCTCATACTTTTTTCAAGCAACTGGCGTCTTGCGAGCCTGACCCTTATCCCAATTCCGTTTATCGTTCTGTGCATATATTTATTCGCCGGCCGTTTTCATGGACTTTTCAGAGCGGTAAGGGAGAGGACGGCGGACATAAACACCTATCTTCAGGAGCGAATATCCGGCGTTCGCATAGTAAAGGCCTTTGCTTCGGAGTCGCGTGAACAGGAGGAGTTCAACTCGAAAGCCGAACAGTACTATGACGCGCGGATGAAGGCGATCATCGGATTTTCAGCCTTTCGCCCGCTCATAATGTTTTTCGGCTCAGCCGGCACGCTTCTTGTGGTATATTTCGGAGGTTCCCTTGCGCTGCAGGGGCGTTTGAGTGTGGGACAACTGGTAGAGTTTGTGATGTACCTCGGTTTTTTTTACGCACCGATAAGCCAGCTCGGATTTCTTATAGGTCATCATCTGCCACGCGGGCTGGCGGCGGCAGACCGGGTATTTGAGTTTCTTAACACCGGTGAGAAACTTCCGATAGCCCCTGATGCTATATCGCCGGAAGCCATAAAAGGCGAGATTCGCATGGAAGCGGTCTGTTTCCGCTACGGCAGCGAAGACGTGCTTAAAAACGTTGACCTGACGATCCCTGCCGGCCACACCATAGCACTCGTGGGCAGGAGCGGAGTGGGGAAAACGACGCTTGTTGACCTTATCTCCAGATTCTACGACCCGGATCAGGGGCGCCTTTATATAGACGGCATCGAAGTGTCGCGATTCCACCCCGCCGCACTGAGAAAAAATATCGGGGTGGTGCTCCAGGAGCCCTTTCTCTTCAACTCTTCCGTGCGGGAGAACATTGCCTACGGACGCCCTGGCGCCACCGAGGAGATGGTGCGCAATGCCGCCGGACTTGCTGGGGCCG
>PWZK01000166.1 GCA_003567495.1 Candidatus Brocadiaceae bacterium | reverse complement strand
TTCAGCCCGGCGCAACTGCTCCTTGTCGCCGTACACCGACAACCTTACCGCCCCCTCCGCACCGAGTATTCCGCCGGCGGCGATGGGGAGAGCTTTGACGCCGCAAAGCGTCCCGAGCGCCTCGATCTCCGTAAATATTTCACCGTTTACCGGCCATAGCGCCGGGCCTTCGCCCTTTTCAGCGGCAATCAGCCGGGCAGTTTCGTAAAGGTCGCCCGGTATGCTTTTCTCGAGCCCCACCGGCAGCATCAGCACCGCCCTGCGCGCTATTAACCTGCCTATAGCCGCGCCTATAGTCCCTCCGGTCGGGTGTCCGATCAGGACGCCTGCCTGGCGGCGCTCATAATTCAAAGCATTTGCGCCTTTTATAAACACATCGCCGGCCTTCATCTCTTCCGAAGCACCGGTTGCCGACATGTCTTCCCAGAGCTGACCGTCTCTGAACACGACATCGGGCAATGAGTTTGAAGTCGAGGCGCCGGATTTTTTCCGAGCGGGCGTGGTGGTGCCGGTGCAGTAAAGCGTCTTATCTATACGGTCCCCCGAAAGCTCTTCGACCACGTATCCGTTGGTGGTGCCCTTACAGACGGCGACTATGCCGTTCTTTAGTGAGCGCTGAACCTTCTCATACACTGCAACACCTTTTGCGATCAGTCTTTTAGACTGGGAAGATGTTAGTACGAAACTCTTTTGCATTTTGCCCGCTCCGGATTAAAGTTTTTAGGAACATCAGATGCCTATTTACATTTCATAAACAAACAACAAAATAATGACTGCCATCTCTTTCTGAAAGATGAGAGATAATCAGACTCCTACCCGGCGGGCCCAGTCTTCAAAGTTTTGCTTCAGATCGGCCACCAGCCCGGGTTTTTGCTCCACCAGGTTGTTCAGTTCCGTGCGATCGGACTCCATATCGTATAGCTCCCAATCACTCCCCTTTTCCATGACTAGTTTCCAGTTGTCCCTGCGGATTGCATGGTTCCCCTCGTGCGCCCAGTGCAACAGTTCATGTGGCACGCGCTGTCCTCCTTCGAAAACCGGCAGAAGGCTTTTTCCGGCAACGGGTTTGATTCGCCGCCCGTTGTATGAATCCGGATACGAGACACCCGCAATTTCGCAAAATGTGGGCATTGTATCTATTACATGACCAACATCACATGTTATAGCATTTTCCCGGACATGGCCGGGCCAGTGAACAATGAGCGGAGTGGCGATACCACCCTCATGCACCCAATGTTTGTGGCGCCTGAAAGGCGTGTTGCTCGCATTTGACCAGCTCAGCCCGTAGCTCTGATATGATTCTACGGAACCCAGCTCGCCGCCCCTCCCATCCCGGCGGTCAAAACCCAGGGGGCCACCTTCGTGGCACGCTCCGTTATCGGAGAGGAACATAATCAGGGTATTTTCAAAAACACCTTTTTGCTTCAGGGCGTCGATTACTCGCCCCACTCCCTGATCCATTCGGTCTATCTGTGCGGCATATATTGCCATTTTACGGGCCATCAGATCCCTGGTTTCGTCGTCCAGTTTATCCCACATGGCAGCATTTTCATCGGGCGGTGAAAGTGGATGCTCGGCACTGATCAGGCCCAACTGCAACAAGCGTTTGTAGCGTTCTTCACGCAGGGCCTGCCAGCCCTGCCTGTAGCGTCCGCGGTATTTTTCAATATCTTCCGGCAGCGCGTGAAGCGGCCAATGCGGCGCGTTGTAGGCCAGATACAGCAAAAAAGGCTCCGCGGCACTATCGTGTTCGTCTATCCGCTCGACAGCATAGCCGGTAAAGGCGTCCGTTGCGTAAAAACCTTTCGCCGGGGGCCTATATTCACGGTTTTCCTTCGAAAAATGGCGTTTGGTATTCGGGGCCTTCCCTTTGCGAATATCAAAGTAATTCATACCGCCGCTGATAAGGCCGTAGTGCCGGTCAAACCCGCGACCCATAGGCCAGTTCGGATGTGCCTCCCCCACATGCCATTTCCCCGACATGTAGGTTGCATAGCCTGCACCAGCAAGCACTTCTGCAAACGTGACGCATTCGCGATTCAGGCTGCCCTGATATGGCGAGCCTTCGACGTTATCGCCGCCGACCATCCCGCCCATTCCGGCCTGATGAGGATGTAATCCGGTAAGCAGCGAAGCCCGCGTAGGACAGCATCGCGCCGCGTTGTAGAAATGAGTAAAACGCGTTCCCGCCCCGGCAAGTGAATCTATATTGGGAGTATCGATCTCACTGCCGTAACAACCAAGGTCGGAAAACCCCATATCATCCACCATTATCAGCACTATATTTGTTTTTTCGGCCATTAAAAACTCCAGGTCCTGAGTCTGTCATATAACATACTCCCCGCTCAACCATTGTATCGCAGGCCTGCATGCGCTGGGCGTAAGTATTCGGTGAACCACGATTGATGTAATAACGCAGGCGCATTCGTTTTTTTGACGTAGCAAGACCCACCTCCCGGACGATACAGGCGAGGACACCTGCGCTACATAAGACATCCATACCGTAAACCATACTTAGCTTACTGAATACTTACAGTTGATTTTTGCCAAGTTTTTTTTCTGAAAGGGGGACTGTATCGATATTTTCGATCGGGCACCGCTCTATGCACAGTCCGCAACCCTTACATTCTTCATCATCCACCACGTAATAACTACCGACAAGGTGTATGGCATCGTAAGGGCATATCCTGGCGCACAGGCCGCAGCCGGTGCCGCAGCCGCACCGCAGGCAGCGATCGGCCTCGCCGACGGCAGCTTCGGCCTCGAGCGACAACTCAACGGCGTCGAAGTCGCTCAAGCGTTTTTCAACGTCACGAAGCGGCAATTCAAGGCGCTCCTGTTCGGGTTCTTCAATGCTGCGTGCCAGAACTTTTTTCTTATCCACCGTAACCGATTCGCCCCATTTTTCGGCGGCGTCTTCCGGCCCTCCCCCGTTCAGGTACGTATCCACTCCGAGCGCCGCGCGGCGGCCCGCCGCAATGGCCTCGATAACCGAACCGGCCTCACCTGTAACGTCGCCCGCGCCGAAAACGCCCTTGCGGGTGGTTGTGCCGAACTGGTCGAAGACCTTAACGCCCCCGCCGGTGGTCAGCTCCACGCCGTCCCTGGAGTGCACTGCCCCGTCATCCGGCGCCTGGCTTACCGCAACCAGGACGCTGTCGAATTTCATCTCATACTGCAGATCCTCCACGGAAACGGGTTTTCTGCGGCCTCCTTCGGCCCGCACGTCAAGATATGCGCTTCGCAGTTTTAACCCTTTGAGCCGGCCGTCTTCGGCTATTACTTCGGTGGGCGAGACGAGGTAAAGTATGCGCCCCCCCTCCTGCTCGGCCAATGCTATCTCTTCTTCGTTTATCGGCATCTCTTCCCTCGTGCGCCGGTAAAGCAGGTAAACCTCTTCGGCGTCGAGTCTGAGTGCTGTGCGTGCGGCGTCGAGCGCGCTGCCCCCGCCCCCTATTACGGCAACTCTTTTGCCGGTCTTAACCCGGCGCCCTTCCGAGACGCGCTGGAGGAACTCGAGCGCTCCGCTTACTCCGTGAGAATCCTCACCCGAAATGCCGAGCTTTGCGCTCCTGTCGGCGCCGAACGCCAGAACTGTCGCATCGTACTCGGAAGCAATATCTTCAAGCGAAAAATCCCGCCCCAGAGCCCGGTTGCATTCGATATTAACGCCCGCTTTTTCTATGAACGCGATCTCAGCATCCAGCACTTCCCGCGGCAGGCGATAGGAGGGTATAAACCAGCGCAGCATTCCGCCCGGGGCGGCGGTTCTTTCCAGTATCGTCACCTCATGCCCGGCAACCGCAAGGTCATAGGCGGCTATCAAACCGGATGGGCCCGCCCCCACTATGGCGACCTTCCTGCCGGTAGGGTCGGCTGTCTTAATATCTTCTGGCGGAGAGTTTTCACTCCCCCATTCCAGTGCGAAACGTTTCAGTGCGCGTATCGCTATCGGAGCGTCTATATCGCCGCGCGTGCAATTTTCCTCGCAGGGATGATAACATACCCAGCCGCATACGCTTTGCAGCGGGTTGGCAGACCTTATCGCCGCCAGAGCACCTGCAAAATCGCGCTCTGCGATCAGGTGTAGGTATGCCTGGGCAGGCACATGCGCCGGACAGGAATTCACGCATGGAGCATGGGTCTCGTTGTGTATTTTCGCCGTTATCTTCTGCCCCCGCTCTATTTCCTCCGTTCCGAGCACTTTATATGCCGCTTTGGCCTGAAATTCATCGATGCCGGCGTAGCCTTTCTTCTCCATCCAATTTTCGATGCCGGCCACTATGTCGGAAATGATTTCATAGCCGTTAAGGGCGACCACGCTGCATATCTGAACGGCGCTTGCACCGGCAAGAAGGTATTTTACTGCATCTTCGCCCGAGACCACCCCCCCTGAGCCTGCGATATCAATGTCTATCTGCGGCTTGATCTGACTTATCCAGCGCAGCGGATATTGTATCGCCCAAGGCCCGCCGTGGCCCGCATACCCTCCGTGCATGACCGGCAGCTCGGACTCGATATCCACTTCCAGACCCGTCATCCGATTGAAAATAGTAACTCCGTCAACACCCAGATCAACCAGCCCCTTTACAACCCCTATCGGACTGGTAAGCATCGGGCTTATCTTTGCTATAAGAGGCAGATCCACCGTTT
>PWZK01000050.1 GCA_003567495.1 Candidatus Brocadiaceae bacterium | reverse complement strand
TGCGGCAGTGCCAATGAGCCCATGGAGGCGTTTCTTGAACTCAGTCGCCGCCGCCCTGGAGAATGTCAGCATCAAGAGCTGCTCATGTTTTACATCTTCCATCAGGATCAGCGAAGCGAGTTTATGCACCAGCACCCGCGTTTTTCCGCTCCCGGGCCCGGCAACGACGGCTATATGCTGATTTTCGCTGTCTTTGATAATGTCCAGCTGGGTCGGGTTTAATTCGCCGAACAGCTGTCTGAATTTGCCGGGGCTTATGGTGCTGTGAATTTCGTCTGCTTTTCTGCCCTTAAAATACTTCCGGAGAAAAAATGTATAATTCAGCCGGAAATAATCGTTCACAAACCTGGAAAGTTCGTGATGTTGATCCAGTCGCTGCGCTATTTTTTCTTGAGGCTCGACGGCTGCGAGCCGGACATGGTTGACGGAGTGCCCAGCACGCTCACAATTCACCAGTTTCTTTAACTTCCAGTAATTCAATATCCTGCGCACTTTTTCAGTTGTGACCGTCCTGCAGCCTGTTTTTTCGGCTTTTTCGTTCAATTCCTTGATATTGTAAGTGGTCTCCTGCTCGTCAATAACTGACAGCAGGATTTTTTCGATAGACTGGAAGGACTCAACAATCTGCAGGGAGCGGTTGCCCTTTTCTGTCTTTTTGATATACGCCCTGAGGTCTTTAGCATCCGCCAGAATCCCTTCCTCACGCAGGAGGTTGATAATATCGATGGCCCTCCTTTTTTCAATGCCGAGCTGGTCGGAGAGCCAGTCCACCCGTGATTCGCCATCATTGTCTTTTCCCCTGCTAAGGCTCCGGGCCGAGATAAGCCGTCTGATAATCCGCACGGCATCTTCCTTTTCTTTTTCGTCAAATATGTGCGAACGGTTGATTCTTTCGATAGCTTCCCGGGCGTTCTTGCAGCAGATGCTGTCGGCAAACAGCCTGGGCATATTTTGCTTGCGCCGGATGTATCCGGACTTCTCCAGTGCGGCTATAGCAGTCTTGACCCGTGTTTCAATATTACCAATTTCATCATCCCATCCGGCCTCCCGGGCGATTTCCAGCGCGGATTGGGAGGCCGTCATGCGGGCTTTGGTGATATCCTTGATGGCTTTCCATACCTGCTGAATCTCCTTAATATTCAGTTTATTCTGATTCAGCAAGCCGAAATGTTTGTCCAGGTCTTCCTCACAGAACAGTATATGGCAGTCGCCCTTAATCGTTTCATCCCGCCCGGCCCGGCCCGCTTCCTGGATATAATTTTCAAGGGAATCTGATATTTCGTAGTGTACGACACGGCCCACATCCTTTTTATCCACACCCATTCCGAAAGCCGATGTCGCAACGATCGTCGGCACCTCGCCAGCGATAAAGGCATCCTGGTTTGCAGTTTTTTCTTTTGTGTCCATCTGGCCGTGATACGGCCTGGCCGGGAAACCGTCTTTTGTCAACCTTTTTGCCAGATCGTAAGCCGTTTTTGTCAGTGAGACATAGACGATGGTCGGGCATTCTTTACCTTGCAGCAGGTTGCGGAGCGTGATGTATTTTTCCTCACCGGTCTTTCTGAGAACCTTATAGACCAGATTTTCACGGGTTGCATTCGAGTTGAAAACTTCCATCTCGACCGCTAATTTCTCGCGGAAATACTCCCTGATGTCTTCGATGACCTGCGGTTTGGCAGTTGCGGTGAAACACGACACCGGAAGAGCATCCGGTAGATTTTTCTTTTCCTGCAATGACCTGATAAAATCACCGATATACTGATAATCCACGCGGAAATCCTGTCCCCAGGCGGAGAAGCAATGCGCTTCATCAATCACGAAACGGACAACCCTCCGGCCGAGCAAAAGATTTTCGATCGTTCTTGACCGCAATGATTCAGGTGATATGTAAAGGATGGACGCCGATCCGTCCCGGACACTTTTTACTGACTGTGCCCGCTCTATGGGGTCCAGGAGCCCGTTTATTGTCACCGCTTCGGTAATGCCCGCCTTTTCCAGGTTATCGACCTGATCTTTCATCAGCGATTGCAGTGGCGATATGATGACCGTCAGCCCCTGGACATTTTCGCCACTCATCAAAGCCGGCACCTGGAAGGCGATGGATTTACCACCCCCCGTTGGGAAAATCGCCAGGAGTGATTTATTCTTGATGGCCGCCTTCACGGCGTTCTCCTGAAGCGGTTTCCCGTCGAAAATCTTAAAAGAGTCGAAACCGAAATATCTCTTCAGTCCCCTCCGTGCATCCAGTCTTTGATTGCAATGGCGGCACCCTGTGAGGCAAGGTTGGTTTCTGAGAATATCCATTGCAAGTTCCCCTTCCGGATAATTCTTTTAAACCCAGGGGGGCGTAATGGAAAAACGATCATTGACATCGATTACGGCAAGTGAAAAAGCAAGGGCGATTGGATGTTCCTCAGCCAGCCTCCCGACATCGGCATTTTCACAGATCAGGGAACTGAAATGACTTCTGACAATCTCGACAGGATTTTCTGAGGGAGTATCATAACCCATGTACCTGAAAAAGGCGCCAAACTCTTTTTGCCCGCTTAAAAGAAGGGAAAAAATGCTTTTTAGAGTGTCGCCCAGAGACCGGAAGGCCTCGACTTCATCAAAAAAAAGCTCCTTGCTTTTTATGGCGTCCGTCAAAGGATTGTTCAGTTCGCCGGTTTGAAGTTTTTCATCCTTGACAAGAGCATGGTATGGTTTGCGGGGAAAGAGCAAAGCCGAAAGATACAGGGTATCAATCACATTTTCTGAAGCTATCTCCGTTTCTCTGAAGCCGGCTTCCAGGTAACTTAAATCGTGCCTGATTATGTTATGGCCGCATAAATAATCCGCATCCCGGATAAACGCAAGGAAGTCAGATAAAGATCGGGAGTGGAATGTACCCCCTGAGTCCCCGACGGCCCCGAGGTCCAGGATAGCCTCTTTATCCGGCTGAACTTCCAGATCGATAAAGGCTATGGATTTCATTATGAACCTTTTCTTTTTGATTCATACACGCTCCCGGTGCAATACCTCTTCAATTATACACAAATGAAGAGGGTTTGCAAAACAGCGGGCGTGTTGTGCAGCATGCAATTGACCAGACACTGCGGGGATAAATTCGGGAGGGAAACAATTGAGGGTCCAAGCCGGCAGGGGGAGAAAACTTCTGACGGCCCTTTTACATCTTCAAACTTTTTTTAATTCCAGTATTTTTGCCTGGGCGGATTCGAGGATGGAATCACGAATATAGGAACTGGCCTGCAAAATCTCCATCCCTATTAGCTCTCCGTCTTCGTTCAATTCGGCCGTAATATTGGGACTCAGTTCAATGCTGCCGGCCTCCTTGTCATCCGAAATGGCCAGATGAAGGACATCTTCATTTGCAAAATATTTCATCTGAGTTTTATTGCTCATGTCTGAACCTCCCTGTTTTTAGACGGAATTTGATTTGCTGACGCGATATCGCATGTATAGTTACGGGGATGATCTCTTCGTTATTTTCTTCGTATGGTATCATTATGAGCCTGGAATCGTGTCTGCCGACTGCAACTTTGCGCAACGTTTGCGTATCAAAATACCGTTCTGATGTGTATCGCACAATTTCTTCAATTTTCTCAAGTTCATATCCTCGGAGTTCTGCCCGGTATATGAAATAATCAGTCCAAACGATAGAGAAAAATTTTTCAATCAAAAAACGGCCCCCATTTTCGAGGCATTTCTGCTTTTTTTAGCCTGGAGATATGCTTTTTTTGCGATTTTAAATATCTGACCATTCAATCTTTCTTAGAGTATTATACCCCGCTAACATCACCAAATCAAACATTTTTACTATGTTCCAAAACCGACCGGGAATAAAGGCGCCTCGTTTGAAGCTGCCATAGCGAAGTTGCACCACGGGCATACCCAGAGCCCGGGCCAAATAGGACCGAATGTGCCGCCCGGGCACTATGGCGGGCACTGCCTATTTTATGTTCGACTCAAGATGTTTAATATCAGGATGATATCGGTTTGCCGCTATGGATTTCTAATCCGACGGTCGGGGGTTCGAGTCCCTCCCGGCGTGCCAGTCTCTCCCGCCCGAAAACCGCACCCTGAGGCCCTTCAGGTCCATCTAAAACCCTTTCAGCTGCCGTGTCCACTGACAACGCTTACCAGTCCGCTTTGAAACAATTCACCCGGTGGATGTACAGAAACGGTTATGCGATGGAACTCACGATGCAGGTCTATACGCTCGTCGGGGTCGGGTAAGTACATGCGGATTTACGACAAAGGGCTGGAATCGGAAGGCCGGGAGGACTTTATCCGGTGGGAGCTTGAGCTGACGGGGGCAGATGCGCGTTCGAGGTCTGCTCAAAAATCCTTAAGTGCCCGGATGTGCCTTCTTACGGCGGCCTGCTCGGGGCGGTGATAGCGGGTGTTATAGATTTCCGCGTGCGTGCAAGGGGCCGGGGGCAGAAAGAACATGCCTCCCGCAAGGAAAGGATGGAGTGGTGGGCCGGGATTGTCGGGGTGCTGGGCGGTGAGGAGATAAAGGGCGGGGAAAAGTTCCGGAGCCGATCATAGAAAGGACCGCCACCTAGGTGCAGAGGCAGGTTTCGGGTTCGCTGGCCGCCGTCCGCATGGCCCTGGGGCCGGAAGAGTTCGCTGAGTGGCTGGAGACGATACTTTATCTCGGTGAGATGAAAATGTCGCACCGGCATAT
>PWZK01000052.1 GCA_003567495.1 Candidatus Brocadiaceae bacterium | reverse complement strand
GATAGCGATATCGATCCCGATTTATCGTGAGCCGACTGGGGTCATTTGAATTGGCGATCTTTCTGAATAAGCCCCGAAAAGCAAAAAAAGGTCTCATGGCTTTTTCTCGGAGATCAGGATATGTGATTTTGCGACCGAAAGGATATTTCACAATTATTGGTCGTTGCAATGGCTGCTTTAAGTCTTTATCTCAAGGAGAGATAAGAGTGGTGAGGGCGGAGGGGATCGAACCCTCGACCTACGGATTAAAAATCCGTTGCTCTGCCTAACTGAGCTACACCCTCACCGGAATAAAATGCAGATACGGAACATTATAAGACAAAATGCCTGGCGTGTCCAGTCAATTAAAGTTACAATACCAAAGCGGAAATTATTTGTGTTCGATAAGCGAACTCCCTTTCCATTGTATATCCTCCGCTCTCAGCTCGACATCATACTTGCCGTTGAACGTGTTGATTTGCGGTTCGAAAGCAAGGGAGAACAGCTCGTTTTTTCTGCGGCCCATAGTCTCAAGCCAATCGGCCTTTCCGAATGCTATAACACGCAGTGCGTTATCTGCCTGTTTCACGAAAAAATTCAAATGATTGCGGCGCGAGCCTACCAACTGCGGATTGCCGGCTATTTTCAGGTTATGTGCGGCAAAAAGGGGTTTGGGATTCCCTTCTCCATACGGCTCGAGGTAATCAAGCTCGTCAACGGCGGGTTTTGTAAGGTCGGACAGTTCAATTTCACCTTCCAGCCGCAACCCCGGCATCGCCCGTTCCGTTCCCATCATGTCGCAGGTCACTTCAGCAATGGTTTTTTTAAACAGCCCCATATTTTCTACCGGCAGCGTCAACCCCGCGGCGCCCTCGTGCCCGCCAAATCTGCTTAAAATGTCGCCGCATCGGCTGACCGCATCAAACAGGTGCAGCCCCTCTATACTTCGGGCACTCCCGCGTGCCACGCCGTCTGCTTCGTAAAATACGAAAGCGGGCAGGGAGAAGTGCTCGGCAACTCTTGAAGCGACCAGTCCGATGACGCCCGGATGCCATTGTGGGCTGGAAAGCACGATGCAGCTGCAATTTTCGGTGTCGTGACTCTCCTCGGCCAGCAGCAGCGCTTCGTCGCTTATCGTGCGCTGGATGCTCTGTCGCTTGCGGTTGTGGTTTTCCAGATCAGCGGCGATCTTCGACGCTTTTTCCGGTCTGTCCGTTATAAGCATCTCAATGGCGGCGCCGGCGTCCGACATCCGTCCGACGGCGTTTAGCCTGGGGGCTATCTGATACCCGATGTTGTAGGTGCTGAATCGGGACTTGCCGGCTATCCCGCATGTCTCCATCAATGCCCGGAGCCCCGGCAGTGAGGCGGAAGAGAAAAGGCGAAGGCCGTAGTTGACGTATATTCTGTTTTCGCTCTCCATCGGAACAATATCCGCGACCGTTCCTATCGCCACCAGAGGCAGAAGATCAACCAGGGTATCCTTAAGCGCCGGTGAAACGGCTCCCGCACTGCCGAAAGATTGGCCTATGGCCCATGCCAGCTTGAAAGCAACCCCGACCCCGCTCAGGTTCTCATAGCCGAACTTGCAGCTTTCAAGATGTGGATTTAGCAGATAGGCGGCGGGGGGCAGTTCGCCACGCTGCTGATGGTGGTCGGTTATTATAAGCTCCAGCCCGATATTGCTTGCGTGCCGAACCGCTTCATTGTCGCTTATCCCGCAATCAACGGTAACTACTATGTCGGCCCCTTTTTTCTTAATATCCTCCAGCGCGGGCATATTGAGCCCGTATCCCTCTTCAAAGCGTTGCGGCACATAGAAATCGACGGAAGCGCCGACCGCTCTGAGTATTCTGACCATGACCGCGGTGGCGCATATGCCGTCTGCATCAAAATCGCCGTAAATGGTGATTTTTTTGCGGGTTTTCACGGCATCTTTTAAAAAGCGGGCCGCCGCCCTGACATTTTCATCGCAGCAGGGATCGATTAGACGATGCAGGGACGGCTGCATGAACTCGCGTGCGCTGTCCGCATCACTCAGGCCGCGATTTATCAATACGCGAGCCGTTATCGGAGTAAGACGCAGGTTTCTTGAGAGCGCATTTGTTTCCGCGTCATTACCTCGGGGTATAATCCATTTTTTTATTTTAGCCATTTTTTCGTGTTCTGTTCCCGCATTGGAAGATCGTCGGATAACCGTCATTTCTCACAAAGCAAACACACATATACAAAACATGCGGGCGAATCATGGCAGCGCGGCTGCCAGTGTTTTCAGGTCTTTCCACACAACGGATTTTTTACTCGGAGAGCGCAGCAGATAGGCCGGATGATAAATCGGCAGAACCGGCACATCGTTATATGAAAACCACTTGCCGCGCATATCTCTCATGGGCAGAGTATTGTCCAGCAGCGTGTTGGTTGCAGGCAGCCCGAGCGTAACGATCAGTTCGGGGTTTACCAGTTCTATCTGTTTGTTAAGATAAGGGCGGCACGCACGTATTTCTTCGCTCTCGGGGTTTCTGTTTTCCGGTGGCCGGCTCTTTATGATATTTGTTATATAAACATCACTTTCATCCAGGCCGACGGCCAGCAGCATTTTATCCAGCAACTTACCCGCCCGCCCTACAAAAGGTTTGCCGATTTTATCCTCATCGGCGCCCGGCGCCTCGCCTATAATCATAATGTCGGCATTCGGGCATCCCCGAGCGAAAACTCCCTGAGTTCGTGTGGTGTGGAGGTTGCACCTGGTGCACTTCCTGACTTCGGTTTCGATTTTGGACAGTTCATGTTCCACGGCCCGTTTTTCTCCTTTTGCCTGCGATTGGGCCGGAGTGCGAAAGGGGATAAAAGAATCCACCCCCATCATCATTTCCAATTCCAATCTTCGTTTAAGATATTTGCTCATTTTATATGCGGGTTAAATAGCGCAGCATACAGTTTTCGCAGCCTTTTTTCGTCGAACAGCAATCGTTATAAAGTTGCTGAAGCCCCTGTTGTTGCCTGAATGTTGTATTGGGGCCTGCCCATTTTCGCCCGTCCGGCATCAGCACCTCGTGCATGCGTTTTATAATGCGATTCGGTCTGTTGGCGGGCAGTCGCTGCCAGATTTGAAACACCTTTTCCTGCATGTCCTCATCATGTTCGTTCCGTGCCCCTGTTAACAGGAGTGGAAGCACCACATTTGTAAGAATATCTTTTGCCCTTTGCTCCCCTATCAGCGCTACCGGTTTTGAAAGGGGCAATGATCTGAAGCTGTAGCGATACGACCAGTATGGGTGCCGGAGCTCCGTGAATGTTGAAGTGAGCGCATCGCGCATCACCGTGTCGCTCCGGCGCCGCGGATTTGCCGAATCCGCCTGCAGGCAGGCGGCCAGGCGGCGGAAAAGCCCCTTCTCAAGGTGTATGCAGTATAGCGTGGCCAGTGCGGCCAGGCGGCGCAGGGGGTTATTTGCGGGGCGCGAACCAGCCATGTTCCAGTGTGTAGAGGCCATTTTCACTTTACGGATTCTGGCAGGCAGTTCGTTCCAGATTTTGGATAACTCCGAGATATATTCACTCGTTTGTGCGTCGGTGTGCCTGCCGGGCCCGTTGTCAAGAAATCCGGCCGTGCCGAAAAAAGCGGCTTCGGTAGTTTTCATTTTCTCATGGTTTGTGCTGTCGCGGGGCACTATTTCTCTCAGAACGGGCGGCGGCAAATTGCGGGCTATTTGCAAAAAAGGCAATCGGTTGTTCTTATAGCCCAGCGCTTCGGAAATGTTTTGATAAAGTATGTGCTCGAGAGTGGATTCTTTGTATTGTTTCTTTAATTTCTCTGATTTGCTCTTAAACCTGTGGTCACCCGCCGCATCGAGAAATTCGCAGAGCATGGCCGGCGAAAACTCTCCCGTCTCTACGGCCCGGGTGCAAAAGCGTTTGCGGGCGGTGTATTCATGGCTGTGGCTGTCTTCCGCCTCCATATCAACTATGTCGGCGAGCTCGGCTATTTCTTCTTCTATGTAACCGGAGAGGGTAAGCTGCGGCACCTCTTCGCCATTTTCTTTGACGATTCTGCGAGTTCCGGTATTGTCCCACATAACAACGTGCAAAGCCACGTTGTTATACTCCGGCTGGAGATGGTGTCCATGCCGCCACCAATCATCCGCCCGCGTATGCACTTCAACATCGCCGGCGATGCGGCCGGCATGCTCCATAAGAAATTCGGCGCGGATAAAATCCGGCCCTCCCTCTACGTTCCACCATCCGGGAGAAACTATCTCCATACGCAGGCCGAAGTCATTTTTCAGTTCATCCTGCGGAAAGTGCCCGCCGAACCACAGACAGCGAACGATCTCTTCCCGGACATTTACATGCTCTCCGCAGCGGGAAGTGAATTCCCCGATGTGGCAGCGAACCCGGGCTTTTAGTTTGGTATAATCAGTGAAAAAGTTACCGCCCATAATTTTTTCCGCTTTGCCTTTGCCTCGAGTTCTCTGGTTGGCTCGTATGAGAAGTAATTGTACCGCAAAGAAAACATGTTTGCAAAAACATGAGAATTTCAGAATTCCTTACCTCATGGGAAGTTCGCTCCGGCCATCGTGATTGGTGGAACGGAAAATCATGTCCATATACTATGCCGGCTACACAGCACGGTGTCTATATCCGATCTGATTGGCGAAGCAAAGCGTAAAAGCTCCCTATGGTTTAAGAGGAAAGAGGAGGGGGCAGAAGATTTTGCCTGGCAAAGCGGATACGGTGCAT
>PWZK01000280.1 GCA_003567495.1 Candidatus Brocadiaceae bacterium | reverse complement strand
TGCCTCCGGTTCCAGCATATGCCTGCTTAGAGGAATTTGCGGTGTAACGTTTTTTGCGTATCCCGGAACGCAGATTGTTCCGAGATTATCCCTGTTTTCAGAGATTGCCGGGCGCAAATTCCTTTTTCCTTCGGAAAATGGTCTGTACGTTTTCAAAGACTTACCCCAACCATAGCTGAAGATTTTCGATTGTCCTGCGAATATCCCATTTCTGTTCCTCGCCGCTGATCTCCCTCTCTATAATGAGTTCACCGTCAAAGCCAATTTCTTTAAGTCTCCTGACAAACTCGGGAAACCTGACTTTTCCCTGTCCCGGCCTCACCTCTTTACCCAGATTATCTCCATTCACGGGACACAACCCGTCTTTGACGTGAATGTTTCGAACGTATCGGCCAAAGACATCCAACGCGTCAATGGGGTTGCCCTTGCCGTACATCAGGAGGTTGGCCGGATCGAGATTTATCCCGAGATTACCCGTGCCTACCCTTTCAATAACACGCAACAAAACTACCGGAGTTTCCTGGCCAGTCTCAAACCAGAATTCAATGTTTTGTTCGAGGCAATAAGAGGCCACCTCGGCGATGGCCTCCACAACAGGTTCAAATTCCGGGTCGGTCATGTTTTCGGGAATAAAACCACAATGTGTAATCAGAGCCGGTGCGCCGATTCGTGAAGTAAAATCAGCCCACCTTTTGAGCGCAGCCACACGTTCTTCACGATATTCGGGCGGTACCAGACCCAGAGTGACAGGCCCCTCGGTGAAATTCCACTTACTGGGACCGGGCACACCCCCCCAAAAAGCACAAATCCTCACGCCCGCTGATAGCGCTTCCATCACAACCGCATCCGCTATCTCCGGCGTGGCCAGAGTCATATCCCAGCTCTGCAGTTGACAGACATTCAGCCCAAACTGAGATACGTGCTCAAAACACCTGCCGCCATCTTTCAAACCATTTATCACTCCAATTTCCATAATTCCCCCCCCCCACTTTTTTGAAAAAAAGTGGGACAAAAAACTTTCACGTTGTGAAAAGTGTTTATGCATCGCTGTGAACTGACAAACTCACCATGCGTTAAAGTTTTTGCCAAGCTTTTTTCCAAAAAGCGGGCTAAAGTTCAAACGACTGCCCCTGGTCGGGTATGACTACCTTTTTCGCACCGAGACTCCTGAGCGCGTTTGCAAAGGGTTCCTGCTGATCGGGGTCGCCGTGCACGACAAAAGCACAGTCCACTTCCGGCCCCATTTCACCGAAATACTCCAGCATTTCGTCCCTGTCGGCATGGGCGCTGAGAGCCTGAATATTCTCCACCTCCGCCCTTAGCTCGTATTGTTCGCCAAATATTTTCACGGGACTTTCCTTATGAACTAGCCTGCGCCCGAGTGTATGCTCGGCCTGGTATCCTACTATAAGGACGATATTATTTTCATCCTCCACGGTGTTTTTCAGATGATGCAGTATCCTGCCGCCCTCACACATGCCCGAAGCTGAGATTATGATCACCGGCCCACTCATGTCGTTAAGTGCTTTTGATTGATCAGTCTGCGTAACGTAGGTGACATGTTTTAGCGCAAACGGGTTGTTATCGTCTATAAGGTGCAGAAGCATATCGCGGTCGTAGCATTCCCGATGATTTTCATACACCCTGGTAGCCTTTGTTGAAAGCGGGCTATCGACGTAAACCGGTATATCACCCAAACGACCCTCTCGGTAAAGCTCGTGAAAAAAATACAGCAGTTGCTGCGTCCGCCCCACACTGAAGGCGGGTATTACGAGGCGGGAGCCGCGCCGCTGTATTTTCTTGCTTAGATTTTCAAGTTTTTCTTTCACATCATCTTCGACCGGATGCAATCTGTCGCCGTAGGTGCTTTCGGTAATAAGATATTCGGCGCCGCGCACTATGACCGGATCCCTGAGAATCGGCATGTTTTTTCGGCCCATATCGCCGGTAAAAAGCATACGACGGCTCATATTCCCTGTTTGGAACTCAAGTTCAACACTGCATGCGCCGAGAATATGACCGGCGTCGTGAAAAGTTACTTTAAGCCCGTCAACAACCTCGAGAGGGCTTTCATATGGGACGGGGCTGAAGAGCTTCAGCGCGTCGCCGGCATCCTCTGCATCGTAGAGCGGTTCGAAGGGGTTTTTATTCTGTCTTCTTCTTTTTTTATTTACGTATTCGACGTCTTTGACCTGCAGATATGCGGAATCCATCAGCATTATCTCACACAGGGCTCCAGTAGCACCGGTCGCATATATCGGACCGGAGAACCCGCTCCTGACCAGACTGGGCAGATTACCGCTGTGATCGATATGAGCATGGCTGAGAACGCATGCATCAATTTTCCGGGCGTCAAACGGCAGATTTCTGTTCCGTTCAAACGCCTCTTTTCGCCTGCCCTGGTAAAGGCCGCAATCAAGCAGCACTTTTTTGCCTTCGATTTCCAGCAGATGCATAGAGCCGGTCGTCGTTCGCGCGGCTCCATGAAATGTTATCTTCATCGCACGTGTCTCCCTTACTACCTTACCTGAAAAACAATCGTGACAGCCGACAGCACTTACAGACCCAAAACATACCCAAAAAATGCATATAAGGCTTCCTTTTCGCCCTCTTTTTGGGGCTGGCAACCGTCATAATAATGGGTTACTCTGGTAACACCACAGCAAAAGCAACAAGCGCGGCCATAGTGTCGGCGGTAGCGCCGCGGTTTGACAAAACAGCCCGCTGTGCCCTCCCGCCCAGTTCTTCGGCATCCCTGTTATTTTTAAGCAGAAAATCCAGTATCTCTTCGAGCTGCGCCTCATTCTCCGCGACTCTAACCCCTCCCGCGGCAGTAAGAGCCTCCAGTTCCGGCTTGAAATTGCTCGTGTACAGGCCTGTTACCACCGGCCTTGCGAGCGCCGCAGGCTCCATAATATTCTGCCCGCCGCCGGGCGGGAAAAGACTCCGTCCGACAAAAACCACCGTAGCCAGAGCATAACATGCGGCAAGCTCGCCGATCGTGTCCATAATAAACACAACGTCCCGTCCCGGAGCCTTTCCACACTTACCGAGTTCGGTTCTGAATCGCACCCCGCACCCTTCGCCCCGAAGCACGTCGGCAACGTGCGCGGAACGCTCGATATGTCTCGGGGCTATTATCAGGCGAAGCGAAGGATACCTGAGGCGAAGGCGCTCCCATATTCGCGCCAGCACGATTTCTTCACTTCCGTGGGTGCTGCCGGCCACAATCACCATGTCCCCGGGTCTGAGGCGAAACAAATCCCTCAACCCAGCCAAAGAAGCTTCAGGCACGTGCGTGTCCAGAGCTTCGTATTTCAGCGACCCCGTATTTACTATTTTGCACCTCTCAATGCCGGCATATTCAAATCGCCCGGCGTCCGACATGCTACGCACGCAGCACAGTTCCACCGCCTTGCGAGCCTGCGGAAACAGGCGCAGCAAGGCGCGCACCAGATGTGAAGAGCGCTCGTTCATGCGACCGTTGATAATCGCCGCCGGGATGCGGCGCCGTCGGCAGGCGGCAAGCATATTCGGCCATATCTCCTGTTCTACAAGCAAAAACGCAGCAGGTTTTACGCGCCCCAGCGCGGTTTCAACACAGGGGGAAAGATCGAATGGAAAGTAGAACACCTCGCTGCCCGGGTATAATTTACGCAGACGCCCCACGCCCGTGTCGGTGCATGAAGAAAATACGATATCCCATTGCGGACAGGCCTTCTTTAACTGCTCCACAACACGCACCGGTACGGCGGCCTCGCCGACGCTGGCGCAGTGTATCCACAACCTTTTGCAGCCGGGCGGCATCGGCGGTACGAAACCCGCTCTTTGACGCAGCCCCGCCCTGTAACGACGCGACCTCACGGCAAGAAATAACCAGCGAGGCATCAAAAAGAAGGTCAAAAGCCAGATATAAAGGGCATCAAATATGTATTTCACGGGTATAAGTGATGTACTAAAAAATGATGTCGTTTGCCGTTTAGTCGTAGTCGTTGTCGTTTTATTAATTCTTTTTCAAGCTCCGTTTTGAAAAAGAATTATTTTCTTCAGGTATGAAAACGCGAATATTCGCTTAATGCGGCATGATACGCCTCCGGCGTGCCTATATCAAGCACTTTCCCGTTCGAGACTATGGCATACACCGGGTGCCGCTCAACAAGCCATGAGATAAAGTATCCCGGAGCATCGGGGTTGTTACCGCCACCCAAAAACTCTTCCAGCCCGCAGACGGCCTCGGGCGAATAAACGTAGTAAGGCGGCACGACAAGGTTACCCGGCGGATTATCGGATTTCTCCGCAAATTGCTTCACTTTTCCGTCCGTACCAACCGAAACCACCCCCTTACTGGAGAGTTTCTCCGTATCCGGATAACGGTAGGCGAATAAAGCCGTTGCCGAGCGTTTGCGGGCCAGACTAACGATCCCGGTAATATCAAAATCTGCAACATTATCGGTACCGGCTACGTAAAGAAAATCCGATCTGTCGATATCCGTTGTATCCAGTACGTATTTTATATCACCGATCGCGCCAAGCCTGTTTTCATTTGAGTCAGTACCGTCGCTGAGCACGTACACCGGGCTGGAGCGGAGCGGCCGCTCCTCCGCCCACCGGCGGAACATGTCAACGAAGCGCTCGTTGGTTACCAGAAAAAACCTGTTGAACTCACTTGAGGCATCAAGCGCTTCCATGTTGCGATCAAGGATAGTTCTGCCGCCAAGCGTAAGAAGCGCTTTGGGCCGATTTTTCGT
>PWZK01000136.1 GCA_003567495.1 Candidatus Brocadiaceae bacterium | reverse complement strand
GCCGTTTGTAAAAGTGGACATACACTCTGCAAATTTGTAAAGGTGCAAATAAATCACTATCGTGATGAACAAGAGCCTTTTATCCTGATTTATGTCGTTGCTTTGTGAGAAATGCAGGCTAAGATTTGCATACTAACAACAAAGCCGCTGGCGCTAAAAGATGTTGTGTTTCCAGGCAAGGGCAGGCAGAAAACTTCAACCATCCCTTATTTTTGATCGTATGTCCATTATCGCTTCTTCCGGACACCGCCAGCCGGCGGCGCGGGTCTTAAGTTTTTTTAGGCGGCAAATGCCGCCTTTTTCAGGCGTTTCCGCGGCTATTATGACGCAGAATGTGTATTGTTCGTCCTGCCAGAACAATGTTGCGGTTTCAGCTTCTTTGTTTTCGATCATCTGAGACGCCGCGGTGTTCAGTCTTTCAAAAGGGGCGATGTCGGCTTCTATAAACAATGAGGGGCCGGTTAGCCCGAAATGTATGGAAACTTCGGCTATGGAAGCGGTAGGCAGCGTGTATATAAAAAGATTGCCTCGTCCCAGTGTCCGGCCGCTTTCCAGATAATCGCGGTAAAATTCACCGTTGATTTGAAGCGTCGGCTCATATCCGGATGCAAGGAGTGCCATATCTTTTTTTCTCCCTTTTCCGTACGAAATGCCGCCTGCTTTCAACGCCAGGGCGCAGGCATGGCATGCCGCTTTTACATGCGACGGGAAGCGCCCGAAGTTTTTAACCGGGTAGGAGAAGAGATCCGGCATTGATTCAAAATCGTGACTGCCTTCAATCCGGTATTCGGCGCTGAAGCTGTTTCCGATGGCCAGAGCGGCATCCGGTGTTACGCCCGAGGCCGATATTACTTTCGGTTTCATTCAGGCCCTCCCAGTATTATTGCGGAGTTGGCGCCTCCGAATCCTGAATTGGTAGTGAGCGCGGTATGGTTATCGCTCAGCTCAACATGCTCGGGCGAGACCCACCCGACGGCTTCGGAGTCCGGTTCGGACAGGCCCGTAGTGGGGGGGATAATGTGTTTTTTAACGGACTCAGCCGCGATCAGCGTCTCTACGAGTCCTGCAGCGCCCATTGTATGGCCGGTGCCGCCTTTTATGGAATAAACCGGCCGGGGCCGTTTGCCGAAGACGGTTTTGAAAGCTTTCATTTCCATAGCATCGTTATAGGCTGTGCCGGTGCCGTGTGCACAGATAGAGGTTACGTCGCAGGCCGGCACAGAAGCCCTGAAAAGGGCTTTTTTTATCGTCCTCGCCAGGCCTTCGCCGTTCCGGGAGGGGCCGGTCATATGGTTGGCGTCACAGCCAAGCGCCCAGCCTCTGATACGTGCCGTTACTGGTCTGTTCTCTCTTTTTGCCCTGCCCGGATTCATCACCAGCGCGAAGGCCGCAGCTTCGCCCGGATTGAGTCCGTCGCGGTTGCGGTCAAACGGGCGTGAGGGCTGTGGGGAAAGCGCCATAAGGGTTGAGAAGCCTGCGAACACAAATTCGCTGAGCGCATCGCATCCGATCACCAGGACGCTCGTGCAGCGGCCGGATTCAACCATATCGGCGGCACGTGCCAGTGCGGCGGAGGAGGACACACAGGCGGAAGAGACGACCTCGGCCGGCCCGCTGAGCCCGATACGTTTCTTTACGGCGGCGAGCAGGTTCAGCGGGTGTGCTTCTTTTTGCATCCGGAGGTCGCCCGACAGAACCCCGCGTTCGAGCAGGTCCATCTCCCCGGTCGTGGTCGCCAGAAGTAATGCGCTGTCCACGGGTATATGGGGTGCCATCCGCTCCAGTGGGGGGGCCAGCAGGTTCATCACCCGCGAACGCTCGGTTCCGGACAATCCGGGTAAAACGGCGGCTTTTTGGCTCATAAAGCCTTCCCTGGCGAATCCAGGCGCCTGTCGAACCGCCGAGCGGCCGCCGAACAGAGCGTCCCATGCCGTTTCGGTGCCCGGACCGTATGCGGTTATCATTGTTGTTTGTGTTATGACAGACTGCATTTTCTGTGTTCTATGGATGTTAGGCGCTTAATGTCAAAACACCGCCCTTTTATATTTTTCCTTCTGCCCAGAGTTTGCGGCATCGCTCGAGCATCGGAGGCGTTGTCAGAAGCGGCTCCCCGGCATCTGTTACGAACATCTGCACGGTGTAGCCGGACGCCGCAAATGTACCGTCTTCTTTGATTATCTCGTATTCAATATTCATTCGGGCGCCCTCGTTCCAGATAAAGCGGCCGATGGTTGTAATCTCCTCGGCGAGCATGGGGGAGGCGAAGTAATCGACGTGGAACTGAACGACGGGGGCGCGCAGATTCTCTTGCATGAAATCGGAGTATGACATGCCGCAGCGCCTGCCGAGTTTTTCATTTGCCTGCTCGAAGTAAAAGGCGTACCTGCCGTGCCAGAGCACTCCCATGGGGTCCACTTCGCTGAAAGAAATGCGGCGTTTTAGACTTACAGATATCGGGGGCGGAGTGCCGTTGGTGCGTCTGAAATAGGCCCCTTTTTTTCTTCGCATTTTAATTCCTGTTTTGGTTTGTGAAATATGGGGGTTATGTGTCTGAAACGGCAGTGCAAGTGACGCTGGATATTTTTTTTCTATCGGACGTCAGCTTTGCTTTGACAAGATAGCCGGACTCCTGCGGCGCCGGATTGATATGCATCTTTACTTTCATTCCGGGCGTTATAGGAGATAAAAACCTGGCTTTTTCTATTCCGGTTATTTTAAGCGGCATGCCGAGCGCCTTTTCGCAAGCGGCCGTTAAGGCGCCGATAACAACCACACCGGGCACTATCGGATTGGCGGGAAAATGGCCCTGAAAGCCGATGAACTCGGCCGGGAAAACTATCTCCGCTTCAAAAGAACCGCTGTCGGCCGAAGGCGTAAGCGAAAGCAAGTCGATGATCTCTTTTCTTATTCTTCTCATAAATATTAAGCGCCTACAGGTCCACGTTTCGCGTTTTTATTATAAGTCGGTAGCGGTGCTCTCTGTTGTGCAGCACCACGCCGCCGGGGAATGAATATTCCGGCACATCGTCCGGTGCGTCGAAGTATTCGAAAAAAGAGACCTCCCACAGGATGCGAAAGTCGCTTCGAGCTCGTTTTTTTAGCAGCATGTTCTCTCGTCCGCCGAAGACATATTCGATAGTTTTGTCTTTTTTCGGCTGCCTGAACCGGATTTTATTTCTTCGCATTTCCGGCTCGGCCGAGGGGTCCGGCACGAGATCAAAATAAATGCGGCGTATATCGTTTCCGACGGCATCCGCAAAGCCGGGATATTCTCTGAATTCCGGCATGGCATGAACCAGATGGTTGTTTCCGTCTTTATCGCCCGATATGTGGAACAGCTGTGCGCCCGTATGGCTCAGACATACTATTTCGTACGACTCTGTTGTCCTGTTGACCCTTGCGTAACCCAGCGCCGGGATCTCATTGCGAAAAAAACGGAAGATAACGGTGTTTTCGGTCTCAAACGAGGGGGCCAGTTTTGCCGAATACCGCTTGCTTACCTCATGCGGTTTCACCCCGCTCACGGGTTTGAGTTCCGGCTTTCTGAAAGGCGGGCTGTAGCACGCGCCAAGCAGAAAGCACGCGAAGACTGCCGCCGAAAGTTTGACGGTTTGCGCTTTAATAATCATTTTTTATTCCCATCAGCACGAACATGCCGGGCACTGCGAGCACCGCACAGAGAAATCCGGCCGTCACTCCGATCACCAGGGTGAGTCCTATCGAAAAGAGTGCGGGATGGCTCGCAAAAATGAGCACCCCGGCGCCCATCAGTGTTGTGACCGCAGAAAGTGTTATCGCTCGTTTTGTTGAGGCAAGCACGCCCGGGCCTGCGTTGAGGCCGTGCACCATGAATATTCCGTAATCTATGCACAGACCTATCACGACTATGCCCGCGATCAGGTTGGCGATGTTAAGTGTCAGCCCGCTGAGTGCCATGACGGCGAAAAGCCACAGCAGCCCCACAGCGGCCGGAAGCAGCGCCGCTACTGACATGCGGATGCTGCGCACGAGAATCGTGATTATGCAGGCGATCAAAACCAGAGCTATGGCGGATATATAGCGCACTTCCGAGGCTATGGACTCCGACAGCGTGGCGCCCAGTGCGGCCGGGGAGGCGAGGAAAGAGCCGGGTATATCAGAGAGCGCCCGTGATACGGTGGCATGGTTTTCTTCAGTGTCAGGGAAAAATGTCATGAAGCGAAAACCGTTCTCATGTTCCTGTACGAAGCGTTGTTCAAACTGCTCATATATGGCGTTATTTTCGGGTGTTCCGGCCGGTTTGCGTCTCTTGAGGGCATTAAAAAACGGGTCAAACGCGTCGGCGGAAAAACCGTGAGCCTCGCCCGCCTCCCGAAGGTGTCGCCGGGTGTCCTCTACGCGCAGTGTGTCCCAGAAATCATTCCACCGTTCCAGGTTCCGGGCGCGTTCCGATGCCGGCGGCCACAGGAGTGCGATGTTGCCGTAGTTTTTCGTATCGTGCATTTCCGCGAGCGCCTTATGGAGCCGGCCGTTTTTTTCGGCCGCCTGCTCATAGCTTTCGTCTTCTACAACCGCGATGGCCTGCCCGGTTTCGTCATCGGCCCACAGTTTTCTGAAATGTCTTTCCGTCTCCAGAACATGTTTTTCCGTTCCGTCCAGGCGGGTTATATCGGTATCCCAACTAAGTCCCGGGATCGCAGCCGCGCAGACGGGCAATGAGAGCAGAAAGAATATCGCCGGTGCTACCACCTTCGGCCTGCTTGTGGGCATATTCGTGTCGCCGTTTTTTGCAGCAATCTTCGGTTGTTTCTTGAGCAGAGCAGGCAGCAGAAAAACCGCGGCCAGGATGGAAAGGGTGATGCTCGTTGCTGCAAATACGCCGAGCTGACGGTACCCCGGTATGGATGATGCCAGGAAGGCCGTAAAAACGCTGAGTGTCGTAAGCGCTCCTATGACAATCGGTTTCAGTATGCGGCGAACGGCTATGCCGGAATCCGTGCTGCGGCGGACGGAAACATACACGTGTATGCCGTAATCGACTGCGATTCCGGCCAGAACAGCGCCGAATCCGATAACGAGATAGGAGAGGCGTCCGAGCAGCAAAGCCGATATGTTGAGCGCAAAAAGCACCGATGCGCCGGGTATCAGAAAAAGAACGATTGCCCGGGGATCTCGGAATATTACCAAAAACAGCAACAGAAAACCGGCTGAAGCGACGGCTGCCGTAAGGGTTATATCGCGTCGAAGCACCCTTTCGTTGCTTACGCTGCGACGATGCCCGGCAATGAAGTCCGCAGAAAGGCCGGCGGGCAGCCCGGACGTCGTTTTTTCCATTAAAGCGACAATTTCGCGTGCACCTTCCGTATCGGTTATCGAAACCCTGGTCTCCAGAAGCAGCAACCCGTGGCGGCCGTCAGGATGTATGAGATGCCCGCCTTCCAGATTGGCCCGGTATCCGAATGATTGTGACAGCCGGTCGATTCCGGCCAGGACTTTCGTGCCCGTATCTAGCGGGTCGCGTCTCATCATTTCCACGACGAACGAGCCTTCCGGCCTGGCCATGCGGCCGTACCAATTCCTCACCTTGCGGTGGATTTCTTCTTCGGAAGTTCGCTGCCCGAGCGTTTCTATCTCTTCTTCGTCGAGCAGTTCACCGCGATGTTCGACAAAAAACAGGAGGTCTTTCATCATATCGGCGCTGCCCGGGAAGGTTATTACGTTTTCAATAAGCGGTGATTTTTCAAACCGGGCCGCCAGGCGGTTCAGCTCGGCGATCAGAGCGTCGGTGCCTGCGGCCTCCGGGCCGGCTTCGACGCTTAGGGCTACTTTGTCGGAGAAGTTGGCATCGCTGAGAAACTGCACGGTGCGCAGCGCTTTGCTGTCTTCGGGCAGCATCGTTTCGAGTGCGCCTTCAAAGGGAATCCGCAAAAGACCCAGTGCTGCGGCGACCGTGCATAAAAACAGGGCGATCGCCAGATGTACTGGGTGTTTATTAAGACGGTTTATTATTTTTTCTAAGTACAAAATATGAAATATGCTGGTTAGTTATCGGGCGGCCTGGCCTCCCACGTCTCTTCACATATCTCTTCGTTCAGCAGCACGTCACGGAAACGCAGGGTGGAAATGCTGTCATTGGCCTCGCGGATTTCAAGTTTTTCTATATATCGTTCGTCTTCACGGAAGGTGACCGTTAATCTGTCAATGACGTCCTCAGACATGGTATCCGGCAGGGGGGTGAAGCGGAGCACTATCGGATTTTCACTTTCAACTTCCATGGCGTAATGTTCCAGCAGCTGGATGTATTTGCCCGAGTACCACGCTGTCATCTGCTGAAATAGCGCACGGTAGGCAGGGTTGCGATCGAGGTCCATCTCCTGCACCCTGTCGGTATCTTCATCCCATTGTTTAAGCGTGGCGCCGCGTATTATCATTCTGTAGCGCACTGGCTTGTCAACGAGCCAGGCGAGCTTTTCGGGTGCTTTCAGCGCAATACTTCCCTTTATTACCAGTGTTCGTTCAAGAACGGCGAGCTCCTTTTCCTGGACAAAATCGGCCTGTACGGTGGATATTTCGGCCATACTTTCTTCAAGTTTCTCCAGCAGCTCCATGTCTTGTGATGAGGGGCCGTTATCCTCGCCCGTATATGCCGGCTGTGCGGAGTGAAAACACATCAGACACGACAGGGTGAAAAGTACGGCAGTGATGGTTTTTTTTTGCGATTTCATGGTTTTTATACCCCTGTACATCAATTTGTTGTCGATGTTGCGATATTAAGCGCCTGCGCATTTTCAGAGACTTCGCTCTGAAAATGGGGCGGCTTCGGCGCGGTACGGAAAAATATCCAATATCCAACACCCAATATCCAATATCCAAGTTACTGCGTCATTCACGTTCTTCGGCCGTTTTTATACTTGAAAACAAAATAGCAATCAACTGTCGTTCCCGCCCGGGTTATAGAACGTCAGGTCCCCGCCGGCGATTTTTTCTCCGTTTTTCAGCACGGTGCCAAACGCCGCGCCGAAATCACCGAACTTGCCGAGTTTTTCAAGCTCTATTTGGAGCGTATCGCCCGCACGCGCCTCGCCGGTTATTGAGAAATTTTTTATGCTCAGCAGGACTCCGCTGTGGCGGGAGCGCTCCCCTGGCGTCATGTTGAATCCTTCGAGCGCCGCAAGGGCCTGCGCCACGATTTCTGCATAAGCGGTTTCATCCAGGAATCCGTTTTCTTTAACAAACGGGTTGTTTTTTTCAACGCGGGCCGATATTTGTCCCGTGCGTTCGCCCACCGCGCATATTTTGTCGATCAGCAGCATGGGCGGACGATGCGGCAGGTAGGGCGCGGCTTCGGCGGGTAGTTTTTCCACTTTTTTGTCCCGGTTATGCCAGCACAGCGGGTCGGAGGCCATGTAATCGCCGGTGAGCTGGTATGCCGCACCGCGGCATCCGTAGCAGCCGGCAGCGTTTTCGCATTCCGCGCAGGGCCCTTTTATGTGAGCCTGGTAATCGCGCAGGTTTTGCATTACTTCACTCCTCTCCAGTATGTCCCTGAGCCGCGATTCCCTGACGTTGCCGATGGGTATGGTAACGCCCACGCACGGCATGACGTCGCCCGTTGCGGTCACCAGGCAGGAGAAGCGATGCCGGAGGCAGCTGTTGCCGGCCAGCGGCGGTTGCGGGATCCAGCGGCGGCCGAAATATTTCCGGTCGATACGCGCCAGTTCCTCGAAAAGCTCGCGCTGCCTTTCGGCGGACAAATCTCGCTCTTGCAGTGCATTGCCCTGCGGGGTTATCATCTCAAAGTAGGGTTCGATATCCCTGTTTCTCAGCCATCGCCACAGCGAGGGCAGTTCTTCGATGTTCTGCTCGCTTATTACGGTGCTCACCGCAAGCCGTCGCCCGGGTGTGGGATAGCCTGCCTTACGCAGGTTTTTAAGCGCCGCATTTATAATATCATAAGCATCGTCACGGCCGGCCATCCGGTTTTGCAGCTCTTTTTTACGGCTGTTCATTTTCAGGACTACGGCGACTTCGTGGTCGAACATAAATCGGGCATTTTCCATGCTCATATGGCTGCCGTTGGTAAACATTTCAATCCTCAGCCCGAGATTATGTATAAAGCGGATCCTATCGTGGATCGAGGGGTATATCATAGGTTCGCCGCCCAGTATGATGATTTTTTCAGCCCCCAGGTCCTTTGCCTGCGCTATTGCGTCGTCCATCTGTTCGTCGCTCAGTTCATTTTTCCCGGTCTGTCGCTCGTTATAACAATAGGGGCACTTGAAATTGCAGGCGAGAGAGAACTCAACCTCCATAGAAAGTAGTCCCTTGCGAGCGGCGGCTTCGTCTATCTTTTTCTGTGAGAACCCGAAACCGTCAACGGTGTTTGTGCAACTGTTAGCTGTCATTTTTAATTTGTTCCGGCATTATGAAATCGTCTCTCTTTTCTCACGTCTGTCAATAAAACGAATGGGTTTGCGGTATCGGGGCGAGAATATCCGTCCGCGCAGCTCCGCGAGGGGTTGTATTACGACCTCAGGTTTGACGCGCAGCCGGCTCTGCAGTCGTTTTGCGACCTGTTCGGCGCTCAATGCCGGATCGTTCAGCGCAACGTGCACCGTTACTGAGTCTGACAGGTCGTCGGAGCTGGAGACCTCCAGCAGGTGTTCGCTGATTTCGGGTATATCTCCCAGTGCCAGGGCGATTGTCTGAGGGTAGAGGGTTGTGCCTTTTAGCTTTATCATCTGTTTTTTTCGTGCCAGAACCGGGCCCAGCCGGGGCGAGCGACGCCCGCAGCCGCAGGGTTCGTCTATAAGAAAGCTTATGTCGCCGGTCTTGAATCGCAGCAGCGGCATGCCTTCGGCGCCCAGGGGCGTTACGACGACCTCTCCCTGCGAGCCGTGTTTTGCCGGCGTGCCTTCTTCGTCCAGCACCTCGACTACGGCGAGTTCCGGATGCAGGTGCCCGCCGCATTCCTCGGTGCACTCGCAGAAAGTGGTAACTGTTTCCGTGGAGGCATAGGTGGAGTAAACCGCCGTATCCCATAAATTTTTCAATTTTTCTCCGGCCGGCAGATAGGCCATATCTCCGTTCCGCACCGGTTCCCCGATACAGAAGAGCTTCTCTACCGTATTGAAGGCCGCTTCATTGCCCGAAGCGTTTATGTGTGCAGCGAGTTTCAGCAGAAACGACGGCACACCGACAATGACGCTCGGGGCTATCCTTTGGATGATTTCCAGGTGGCTTTCCATGGTGCCGTGTCCGTTTCGCACCGCCGCGGCGCCTATGCTGCGCGTGCCGAGGAAATATGCGAGCCCGGCCACAAAACACCGATCCATCGTGCAGGTTAGAAGGACGGTGTCGTGCTCGGTGACGCCCGCGGCCCCGAAAGATTGATGTTCGTTGTATGCCAGACGCTGCAGGTCGTTTTCGGTATATACAATTCTTGTCGGCCGGCCAGTTGTTCCGGAAGAAAATACGATATCGACTATTTTTTCCGTCGAAGTCGCAATGAATTCGTCGTTTTTGCTCTCCAGATCTTCCTTTCCGGTGGGGGGGATGCCGGGTAAGTTATCCAGAGTTATTTCGCCGGGGTTTATTGCGTATTTTTCGAAAAGCGCGCGGTAGTAAGGCGAATTAGCGGCGCAATAATTTACGTGTTCTCGCAACAGAACTTCCTGCACCCTGCGGATTTCATCCGCCGGCTGAAACTCGATGTCGCGGTATCGGGCTAAATTTGTTCTGTGGTAGGTCAATTGATGTCGATGATCTGTGGTTTATGAAATGCGGGTTAAGTATTCAGTCCCTCTGGTCCCATGTGTTCGGCAAGCAGGTCGCGCACGTAGTTTTTCAGACTGAAGATTGACATGTCTTTGTAATCTTCCCATTTCAGCGCCGGCAGTTTATGCACGCGCACCCGCCCCGGGTGCAGCATAAAGGAGCCTTTTGGAGGGATGTTTTCATTGCCCATGATTGCCAGGGGCACGATCGTTGCCCCGAGCGTATGTGCCAGCCGGAACACGGCGCTGGTAAACGGGCCCATTTCTCTGCTCCCCGATCGCGTGCCCTCCGGAAACGAGATGATGCACACCCTTTCGTTATAGAGCTTTGATGCCTTTCTATAAAATGATTCAATCGGCATATCGTGTATGCTCAGATATCCGGCCAATCTTGCCATGAATCCGAGCACCGGCAGACGGAACGGCCATTGTTTCACTATCTGAATGCATTCATATGGCAGGCATGCCATCAGGAATGGGTCCGACGCCGACCTGTGATTGCAGACGAACAAGAACGGCCCGCCACCGTCTTGCGGCGCCAGGTCGCGGTATTGAACCCTGCCCGGCGGCCACGAGCACAGCAGTACCAGCTGTCCGTAACAGCTGATGGCGCGCCTGGTGAGCCACATGGCCGTTCGGCTCGAAACGAAGAGCGAGACTGTTGCAACTATTGCCGTGGCGACAGGAATGTAAATCAGCGAGACCAGGAAAAACAGCGGCCAGAATATGAAGTTCTGGATGATCACAATTGCTCATCCCTGATTTGGCCCAGGTAATCGTAGAGGTCCTGCAGCGTGCGCACTTCCCGGACGCGCTCATCGTTTCGGACCTGCACCCCGAATTTTTTCTGAAGAGCGACTATCAGGTCCACCACGTCCAGGCTGTCAAGGCCAAGGTCGTTGAAAATATGCGCTTGTGGGCTCAGATCTCCCGCCGGCACTTCAAACTCTTCACTGAAAACCTCGTTTGTCAGCCCTACGATATCTAATTCTTTCATTATGAAACCTCGAAGATGAAATAGGCGCTTAGGCGCTTAATATCGCAATAAAACTTTTTCAAACGACGCGAAAAAGTTTTAATATTACGGCAACGACAAAGACAACGGCAACGTAGTCTCTGAAAATGCGTTGTCATATTCGCCGGCAGACGATCGCGGCGTTTATGCCGCCGAATGCGAAGCTGTTTTTCAGAAAACAACGAATCTCTGTTTCCATCTTTTCCTTTACATGCACTATGCCCCGGCAGTCGTCTGCAACGTTTTTCAGATTATGTGTCGGGTATATTGTGCCGTTTTCCATCATTACAAGTGATACTATGAGTTCGATGGGACCCGATGCTCCGAGCGTATGGCCGAGATTTCCCTTCAGGCTGCTGACTGGTGTGTGGGTTTCTGAAAAAATATCCGCCAGCGCTCCTGCTTCGGCTGCATCGCCCTGCTCGGTGCCCGTGGCGTGTGCATTTATATAGTCAATGTCTTTCGGCTCCACGCCCGCTTCGCCGAGTGCGGCTTCCATGCAGAGTTTCATGGCTGCTGGGTTTGAACGGCTGATATGCGTCCCATTGCCGCAGGTATGGTAGCCTGTGATCTCGGCAAGAATGCGGGCTCCGCGGTTGCGTGCATGATCGTATTCTTCAAGCAGAAGCATCCCGGCGCCCTCACCGCAGACCAGTCCGTCGCGGTCACGGTCGAAAGGACGCGGCGTCATGGAGGGGCGGTCGTTGTAGCCGCAAGAGGCGGCAAAAAGGATATCAAAGGATCCTGTTACCGTCTGGTGCAACTCTTCCGTGCCGCCGCAAAGCATCATGTCCTGACGGCCGGTGCGGATCAGATCTGCGCCCGCCCCCACTGCCTGGAGGCCGGAGGCGCATGCGGCGGACGTGGCCATTACGGCGCCCGTTATGCCGAGATACTGGGATACGTTAAGCGCTGCGGTATGGGATATGCAGCGGAAAAAATCCGAGGAACCGAACATGCCGAAATCTCCGCTGCTGAGAAGCTCACTATAGACCGAATGCAGGGCCTGCGGGCTGCCGCTGGTGTGCCCGACGATGCAACCTGCGCGCGGGTTATCTCTCATGCCGCTTTGTCCGATACCGGCGCTTTCCAAAGCCTGGTCGGCCGCCCCGGCGGCGAAAATGCTCATGGGGCTCATGGTTCTGCGAAACTTGCGCGGTATGTCGCGTTCGCCTTTCAGCTCAAGCGGGGCAGCAACCTTGCTGTTGAGGCCTTCGATCCCGGCCCATTCGTCGATATATTTCGTGGCGCATCCACCCGATTCAATCCCCCCTGTCAGGTCTTCCACGTTGCACCCCAGCGACGATACAACTCCCATCCCGGTAATAACAGGTCGTTTCAGTGGCATAATTTTTTTTCTATAAATTTCTGGAAGTTGTGTTTTCCAACAAGTGTGCGAACAATAACAAATGCGGAGGTCATCGCCCCCACCACTCCGGGCAGCATGGAGCTCTGTCCGGCGGCGTAAAGATTAAAAATCGGCATCTTACCGACCAGGTTAAACTGACCGGCCTTTTGTTTTATGCCGTACGCCGACCCGAACGGGGAGTGGAGGTAATCGCGGTAAGTCAGCATGGAAGCCGTGTCGAGAAGCGAAAAGTGATCGTTAAAAGAAGGATAACAGGTTGCTATTCGCTCACGTATCGACCTGGAACGCTCCGCTTTGTAGGCGCCATAGTCCCCGTTACGGGCGTTCGACGAGCTGTCGCTCCATCTTTCTACTTCGTGCGGCAGCGAAAGTTCCAGCGTTGTAAGCGTTTTTACCCTCCGGTCTCCGGTGTTTTCACTGTTAAAAAGCAACACAAGGGGGCGCGGGCCATGCCAGTCTGGACTCATGATTCGGTTTATGTCCGTATCGGGGAATATTGAGAATATGGAATCGTCGGTCTCCGGCCGGTGATTACCGTTCATCACGCCATAGAGTGAAAAAAAACCGGCCGCCGGCTCAAAACCCTCTATGCGATGTCGGAAGGCGGGGGTTGTAAACTCTTCGGGCAGCAACTTTATTATCTCACGCGGGTGGATGGTGAAAATACATGAATCGGCGCTTATTTCCCTGCCGCCGGAGATGATAAAACGGTTTGCCCGCCGCTTCCTTATATCCGCCAGCTTCTCGACCGTGCTGCTGCACGAGATATCAACGTCAAGGCTTTCGAAGGCATTTTCAAACGCGCTGATAAACGCCTCGCCGCCGCCCTTTACCCGGGCGGTTGATTCGTAGAGTCCGCAGGCAAGGCGGGAGTGATCGGCAAACGATATTTCGTCGGGCCGGCTGCCGTGGCACATGCAAAAAGCGCTCAGGAGAGCCTGAAGCAGATTGTCCTCGATGTGCTCGTCCAGTACCGACTGAAGCGATACGTAGTCGTCTTCCACCCGGGCTATGGCGGCCGTGCCGAAGCGTCTTATATCCAGCGCCGCCGTTTTGTCGCAGACCCGCTGCATTCGGTCAAAGAACGTGTCTATCGACTGTTTCTGATGCGGAAAATCGCCCTTAAGTTGTTGCCTGTAGCGCTGCGTGCCGCCAGGTATCGCAAATGTGGTGTCTATGGCCGGGAACGAGATGCGGTGGCAACGCTCCTCGGGCAGAAAACGTGGTTCTATTGCGTCGCGTATGCCAAGCACCGACAGCATATCGTCGAGCATGCCCTTTCGGTCGGGTGAAAATCCGCCGGTGAAATGAAAGCCGATATCGAAAGGGACTCCACGTCGCCGAAAACGCGCGAGAGAACCGCCGGGCGCCGGAGCCTTTTCCAGCAGAAGCACGCTCCTGTTCTGTTTTGCCAGAAGAAGGGCAACGCTGAGGCCGCTCACCCCGCTGCCGACGACTATATGGTCGTATTGGTTTTTCAAAATTTGCTCAGAACCTACATCGCAAGCCCGCCGTTTACCCCGATTACCTGTCCGTGAATATACATGTGTTCTTCGCTGCAGAGAAAATCGATTACCGCCGCGACCTCGCGGGCCGAGCCGAAGCGGTTCATCGGAATGAGCGATGTCACCTCCTCGCGCGGCAGTTCGGCGGTCATGTCCGTATCTATAACGCCGGGCGAGACGACGTTTACGCAGATGTTTCTTTTACCTACCTCGCGAGCCAGCGATTTTGAAGCCCCTATTATCCCGGCCTTGGCCGCTGCATAGTTGGCCTGACCCGCCTGGCCCGTCTGCGCGGACACCGAAGCTACTGAGACTATACGCCCGCGTCTTTGGGCGAGCATTGAAAACAGGACGGTGTTTGTGATGTTGAAAAAACCGTCCAGGTCGGTGCGCAGCACCTGGTCCCACTCTTCCTTTTGCATCCATACAAGCAGGTTGTCGCGCGCTATGCCTGCGTTTATAACCACGGCATAGGGCGGGGTCTTTTCAACGCGCTCGGCCAGTGCCGACTTTACTGCATCGTAGTCGGATACGTCGAAAGCCATGCACTCGCAGCTGCGGCCAAGCTCCTCTATTTCGGATTTGACTTCTGCGGCGGCCGCGTGATTGGAATGGTAGGCCAGCCATATGTCAAATCCGGACGTTGCAAGCCTTATGGCGGCGGCGCGTCCGATGCCGCGGCTGCCGCCGGTAACCAGCGCTATGCCTCGATTGGATGAGGGCATTATTTTCTCCGTGATTTTAAGTATTAATAGCGAATTTTAAATAATGACCTGCGTGCGCCAGAAAACGCCGCCAGCTATCGGGCGACTCGGAGAGCATCTTCAGGTAATGGAGCCATACCCCCGGCCGCTTAAAATGCGCGCGGTAAAACTCGCCGTAAAGCTGTTCAAGACGCTCACGGGTAAGACCCTCGGGCACAAACTGAAAACTCATGCAGTCCATACGGTCCCAGTCTTCGTCGAATAAGCCGAGCTCGTGCGCGCGCTCGTATAGCGGCGAACCGGGGAAAGGCGTGAATTTCGTGAGGTTGAGATCGTCGAGCGGCAGAGAAAACGCAAACTCTCTGCTTCGCCTTACGCTTTCCTCCGTCTCGCCGGGCAGTCCCATCATAAACAGGCCCTTGGCCCTTATGCCTGCATCCTTTATCCACCTTATGCACCTCGTCGTCGCGGAAATGTCCTGCGTCCCGGAGCGATGTTTTGCCAGAAGCACGGGATCGCCGCTCTCAATGCCTATACTTACCATCCAGCATCCGGCCCTTTTCATGTGCCGTAGCAGAGGTGGATCGATATGCTCGGCGCGAACTGCACAGTTGAAAGTCATTCCGACAGGCTTTTTTATCAGTTTGCTGCACAATTCAACGACACGTTCCCGATTGAATGTGAACTGATCGTCATAGAAAATCAGGTGCCGTATCCCGTAGGATGCGCGCAGGAATCTCATGTGATCGTAAAGATATTCGGCACTGTTGTAGCGAAACGAACGCCTGAAAACCGACCTGTCGCAATAACTGCAAGCATAAGGGCAACCCCGGCTCGAAATGATGCTTGCGCCGGGTGTCTCGGGATAGTTAAATAGTGTAGCCCCATAACGCCCCGGGAAACCTTCAAGTGCGTCGTAAGCCGGATAGGGGAGCTCGTCCAGCTCCACCGGGTCGGAGCGGTAGCCGGTAAAGCGTGAGACACCTGAATGGTCCCGATAAACCACCCCTCCAATGTGCGGTGCGTTTTCCAGGCCTGCAGATACAAACTCCAGAAAACTTTTCTCACCCTCGCCTGCGATAAGAGCGTCAACGACGGGACATTCGTCGAGTATCTTTTTTTTCAGCGCCGATACATGCGGGCCGCCGAAAATAACTGCGATCTCAGGCAAAATTTTCTTTGCTGCGCTGGCAACCATCACGGCGCCGTTGAACGTCGATGTCACGCATGAAATACCGAGATACCGCGGTTTTTTTTCCAAAAGTCGCTTCTTCAAAGCGGGCAGATTCGCGGGATATGCGTTAAGATCAAAAACCTCTGTCCCGATCCCGTGTGCTCGCAGATAGGCGGCTATGCTCAGGAGACCCACAGGCGGCATCAGATTGACCAGGCTCGATATCCTGCAGGCCGCCCGGAGCCGGTCGGCCGGGCCGGATTGTACCAAAAATACCGGGGGCTGATAACTCATTTTATCCTGATTTATGTTGCTGCTTTGGTACACACCACACCCAGCTTACGTCGGCTGCGTGAACACGCATAACCAACTGTCTAATAGGCGCTTAATGTCGCAACATCGACAACGAATTGTCGATGTGCCCAAAAATGATGTCGTTTGCCTTATGCCGTTCGTCTTTGCCGTTGCCGGGAACGCGGGCGTCCCCGCCCGCATGTCGTTAGTGCGAACGAGACGTCCGCGTTTCCGGGGTGCCTCGGATTTTACAGTGTGTACCTAAGCCCCACAGGACGGCGGTTCACCCTGCGGGCACGTCCCCAGCGGCGCATCTGTGTCAGAAAGCTGCACTTGCAGTATACGAATACAGCGGCGTTTGCTTTCCGCCACATCTGCACCACTGGAAACGCGTGAAATGTCCGGGCTAGTTCCGGCGCTTTTTCACCGCACACCTACTTTTTATTCTAATGTTTTACGGGCGGATTGTCAACAAATAGGAATATGCTAGGAAATTGAGCTGTTTGGAATGAGTTTGTTTGTAATTCAGCTGAAAATACGTAAAAGTCCGCTGCGTCTGAACTCGATGGCTGCGTGCGGGCATGCTTCCGAGCAGCAGTAGCACCCGATGCATCGTTCTTTTGTGAGGCTGACATGGCCGGAGTTTAGTTTCAGCGCGTCGGCGGGGCAATTGACGATACATTCCCCGCAGCCGACGCAGTCCTCGTGCAGCACAACCGGGTATTGCGGCGTCATGTTTTTGATTATATGTCTGGTCAAGACAGACGGGGTGATCCGCCAGAGCCATTTTCTCCGGCCGGAGGAAGGCCGCCGGAAATCATCTATAGCGGCCTGCTCCAGCTTCTCCCCGCGCACGTCTATTTCCCCGAGTCTGTCCACACCCAGGCCGCGCATGGCGGCAAAAGCCGTTGTCATGACCTGGCCGGGCCGATAGCCGATAATATCCCCAGCCACCGCATCCAGTGCAACCGAGTCGGTGGATGCAAGAACGAGTCCTGCGTTTCGCGGCCTGCCGCCCGCCGGGCCGTTGCCTTCCATGGCCGTTACCGCATCCATCAGGGCTATGTGCGGCCTTGCAATGCTGAATACGTCAACTACGGCTTCCGACAATCTGTCGGGCTTAGGCGCCTGCATGTGGATCCTTTTTTTATATCCTCCCGGAACGCATCCGAACTGGTTTTTTACAGCCCCCGTAAGCATGGTCAGCCCGTGCGTTTTCAGTTTTGGTATCGTTATTATCACGTCGGCATCAAGCACGGCGCCAGTGATGTTTATGGTTTTCAGCACCTTTCCGCCGGGAATCTGGATCTCTTCAAAAGGCGAAGTGTCAAAATTTATCACCTCCGAAGCGGTTTCCTTTGCAATTTTCATTACACCGGAGTTTTCCAGGGCTTTGCGTGTAGAGCCTTTTGAAAGCGAGCCGCACGAGTCTCCGATCATTACCCGGCATCCCCGTTTCGAGCAGAAACTCGCAATACTTTTAATGACCGCAGGGTGGGTATTGACGGCGTTTTGCAGCGGCTGAGTGGCGCTGAGCAAATTCGGCTTTAAGAGTACAGTTTTGCCGGTAGAAAGCAAATCGTTTGTATCGGGCAGGTGATCCATCACACGCCCGATCGCCACGGCCACGTTGTGAAGGGAATAATCGGGACATCGCGTTATTGAGACGGTGGATTTTTTCATTATAAGGCAGGCACTTAACCCGCATATTCGCGCTTCGTCTAACGCTCGATTTTATTCACCCAATTTTCAAGCGTCTCCGCCCGTGCCCCTTTTTCCTCCTCAAGCGTTATCGGCTCCCCGCCGATCACTGAAAGCAAACGCGATAGTTCGAAAAGCACGTTTGTGTCTTCCTCCAGCCCGGCTATCCCGGCAAAATCTTCAATAAAAAAAGAGGATATTTTTTCCCCTTTCGGGCTGCGGGCCATTTCCAGAAGACTCCGAACTATGCGCACGCGTGTTTCGGGGGTTTCGGTCTCTGTCAGGTCCTCTTTTGCTCCGGTAAACTCGCTCTTGAGCGAGAGAGTGTCCCGAATCAAATTTTTCGATGTTTCAGACGCGTGTGGCGGAATCTGTTCGGGTGAATCATACTGATATAATACAACTTTTTTTATTGTATCAAGAAGCTCGAAACTTTCGGGGTAGGCCTCGAATTTTGCCGAATGTATGGCTTTCTCCAGTGACCGCCAGGCGTAATGGCGATGTTTTTCGTCCTTGCGTGTCTTCAGTTCCTCGTGCCACTTGCTGCGCCACCGGTTGAGAAACGTCCCGACTTCATCGGGCCGAACCGCTTCCGGGTTGTCAGGCTCGATACCGCTCAACTCGCCCATTAAAACGGCCATTCGAGGCCAGGAGGCGTCTTCAGTGTCGGTTGTATGCAGTCTGTCGAAAAGGGAATCTACGCCTTCCAGTGGTTTTTGCTGCGTAAGCAAGTTAAGGGCTGTGCGTCCTTCGTCCGAATCGGGTGCATCGACATATGTGCGGATCAGCAGAGGCCAGGGTTGTTCCTCCAGGGCCTTCAGCCTGTCCGGATGCTCTGAAAAGGTGTTGTAGATATTATCGGCCAGATCGCCCGGCTCAAGCGACGTGGCCCAGCGAAGCGGGTTCGTCTGGCCGCCGGAGAAATCCATTCTATCGTCGTTTATACGAAACAGAGCCATGGAAGGGGCGTAGAGCTCCGCGCCTTTTGTTTCGACCATGTAGGTAAGCAGTGTCGTGTTTATTTCTTTAATAAACTCATCATCGTAAATTTCGCTCTTTCCTTCCAGAATGTGCCCGAGCGCGCGTGCCGCGGAGTATCTGATCCCGGCGGGCGCAGCGTCGTCAATTACGCCGGCCAGAGCGCGGGCGGCACTCTCTGCAAGGTCGCCGGGGTCGGGGCTGATGCGGGTGAGGGCTACGATGCAGCTTACGATAAAATGTTTGTCTTCATATTCCTGGTGGCGTTCTACAAGCCGCACTAATGCCGGGACTGCGTCCATGCCGTGCTCACGGGCCAGTTCCAGCGCTATTTCGCCGCGCTCGAATGGTTCTGCATCTCGCAGGAGCGTTTGCTCGATTACCCCATCCTCGGTCTCCCCGGCGGAAAGATTCGAAAAAACGGGCGCCGGCAATCCCGAAACTGCCGCCAGGGCCAGGGCCAGAGCCAATGCAACTGTCAAAACGATTTTTTTTCTACCTTGCACTGTCCTCCCCCCCGAGTGAAAATTCCGTGGATACTTAATTCTTTTTCAAGACGGAACTTGAAAAAGAATTAATAAAACGGCAACGCATGAGACTTACGCGTATATATTCAGCAAACCACCCTTCAAACCGGTCCGTAGGGGCGAAAAATCTTTCGCCCAAACGTTAACACGTCCCCTGAGCGCCTGAAAAGGGCGAAAGATGTTTCGCCCCTACGAATAT
>PWZK01000172.1 GCA_003567495.1 Candidatus Brocadiaceae bacterium | reverse complement strand
GTTATAAATGCGTATTATGGTCGTGGCCGGGTCTGTTATACCTGTCATTGTTTTCCAAGCCCGAATAAATTTTTGGTTTAACTTTTTCCGCGCAGGTTAATCTTCCGGCCGGTTGACGAGCGTAAGTAATTCGTCGAGGTGGTCGGTGTATATATCTCGCGGATCAACATCATGCTTATTGCACAGGGAGGCCGCCAACCCTGCGGCTATTCCCATCTGCCCGCAGGTGTTCATTACCCTCGGGCCACCAAGCCCCACATGGGAGCAGCTGAAGCAGCGACCGGCCATAAACAGATTTTGTATCTTGCGCGAGTAGAGACATCGATACGGTATGTAGTATTTCTCAACTTTGTAGAACAGCGCAGAAGTGATATAGTCATATGGATACGCCGTGTCGGCATACTGCCGGCTGTAGTGTACGTCTATATCTCTTGTTTCTTCCACCACCGCGTCAGGGAATTGCCGCCCTGAGGTCATGTCTTCCATGGTATAGGTGTAGTCACCCCGAAAACGGCGCGATTCTCGCTTGCCAAGTATGTAGCCGACAAAATCAAGGTGGTGGTTGGGATTCCCGCCATTTTTCTTTGCGTTTGCAAATGCTCCATAGATAGCTCGCAGGAGGTGGTCCCGAATCTCCTCTGCATCGTCTACCTGATGCATATTATTGCGGCTGTATTCCCAATACCACTCACCATTCAGTGCGCTATTATCTCCGGCGACAGGCTGCGCCCACGGCACATCCGGGAACGCTTCGGGGCTTCCGCTATCGCAGCTTCCAAATAGTAATGAAGAGCCCATGACTCGGTTATCGGGTTCCTGCGGCGACCACAGATCCCCGTGTTCCGGCCAGGCTTCCTCGTAAGTGTCGCAGGATTCGCGCCCATAGGCATATTCCGCTCCCGCCCAGTAACCTATCCAGCCATCTCCGGTTGTGTCAATAAAATATGGCGCCTGAAAGGCTAATTCTTTGCCGCTTTTTATATTACGCGCATAAACCGACTCAATCCGGTTATTGGGGGCTATTGCGTCGAATGCCCGCCATCCCAGGTAAAGAGTTACGTTTTCAGCGGAAGTCATTGCGCAATGTCTTTTGCGGTCATCTTCAAGCGCGAGCACGGATCCGTTCGGCCAATGCACGGTGTCGATCTGATTGAGGATATCGCCTCCGCGGCCGTGGATGCCCTCCGTATGCACTCTTACTTCGCCGCTTGCGTTGCCGCCCGGCACGGGCCGGTCATGGACAAGGGCGGTTCTCAGGCCCCGGCGGCTTGCGGCCAAAGCGGCCGCGCACCCGGCAATCCCACCGCCTACCACAACGACATCGAACCTGCCTTCAAGCGGGGGGCGGGCGGGATATCCCAGAAGAGAGTTGCGAAACTCTCTTAGCCCAGGCTCAGAGTTTGGTGGCTCAAGGTTCATGTCGGTGGTCAATAAAACGGCGTCGCATCGGGCGTCAAAACCGGTAATATCTACCAATTCCAGCCTCACTGCGCCGGCGGTAAGGTCGATCAGGCCACCTTCCTGCCAGTGCCAGCCGGGGCCAATCCCAAATTCGGCATCTACCATCCGGCCGTCCACGCGCACTCTGAAGCGTCCCGGCGGATCCCACTCACCCGGCACCCAGTTTTTCGTCCGCACCCATACTCTGTAAGTGCCGGTAGTTGAAACATTCACGTTTGTAACCGCATTATCAACCGGATTACCCAATCCATGTGCCAGGAGATAGGGCGACCCCACCTGTTCGACAAATTGCTGGTCCACAAGCCAGCCGCCCTTTTCTGCAAAATCCTCAGCTTCTGCCAGTACCGTTGAGTTGGTCACAGTTTTTTCTCCTCTCTGAGTGAGACAAAAAAAGCGATGCTAAGGGGTCGTGTATTAAAAACCCACACAAATTTGAAAACCGTGAAAATCGGGATTAACGTAACCACTTTCACGAAGAAGCTGCAAACTCATAGACGGCGTTTTCCTGCGCGGCGGTTTCCAGTGCGCCGGGGCGTATCCTGCGCACCTTCTCGATCGCCTTGTGCGGTTTGTCTCCGCAATGCACGAGATAGCAGGCGAGCATGACGCCGGTGCGGCCTATACCGGCCATGCAGTGCACGGCAACGCCCCTGCCTGATGCTATTTCGCGGTCACAAAAATTAACAAACCGCTCTATTTGACCTGGTTGCGGTGCGTTAAAATCTTTAATCGGGAGGTGGAGATACTCAAATCCGCAGTTGGTAACCGGCCCGGCCGTCAGGGGAGCTTCGGTTAGCGTAACGATTGCGCCTATACCTACCTCGCTAAGGCGACGCAGATCCGCTTCGTCGTGCCCCGGATGCGACATCCCGGCAAGTTTGCCCGGCAATATCCAGAAAAGATCATCGTGCCCGTTTTTCATTGCCCTGTTTCCCGCTGTTTTGATTTATATTCTCCGTGTCCTCTTCGCCTGCCTGCCGTCAGGCGGATGGGCACTACGGCCCGTATAGGCTGCATGGACCAAGCAGCCACCGCCCCATTCGAAGATGTTCGGGGAACGTGCTCAAAAGAAACGCGTGAAATGCGGGTTAAAGGCCCCTTTTTTTATATAAACATAAAGAGTGGTGCGGATTTTACCTGAGCGCGCTGACTCCGCCGCCTTCAGATGCCCGCTTTAGTTCTTTCAGCACATCTGCTTCCTTCACCATAGACGTATCGCCGGCTGTTTCCTGGACGCAGATGCCGTGGGCGGCGCCCCACTGCACGGCTTCAGCCGGAGGCCTGCCTTTCATCAGGGCAGCGGCGGTGCCCGAAAGGAACGAATCCCCGCCTCCCGTGCGGTCGGCTATCTCAATATTTTTCCTTGTAGGGGCCACGTGCATCCTGTCGGCGCCCACTTCATAAAGGACCGCTCCCCAGTTTATCCTGTCGGCGCTTAGCGCAGTGCGAAGTTGTGTTCCGATGAGTTTTAAGTTGGGATATTTGCCCGAGACGCGCCGGAGCATGTCCTTGTAGGCTTCCAGCCATGCCTCGAATGAATTATCTTCGCCCTCATGCGTCTCTTCGCCGAGCGTGTCGTAGAAATCATCCTGATTGCCTACCAGAAAATCGGCGTGGCGAACTATTTCTTTGTTCTGGGCACGCGCTTTTTCCTTATCGGGCTCAACCTTCGAGCGGTAGTTCAGGTCGAACGAGCGGAATGTGCCGCAATCGCCGGCGGCTTTCAGCGCATCCAGCGCCACCTGCCCGGAGGTGGGAGAAATAAGAGTATATATGCCGCCGGTATGGAACCATCTGACGCCGCCTTCAAATATCTTCTCCCAGTCGAAATCGCCGGATTCGATCTTCCCGATGGCGCTGTGCGCGCGGTAGTATTCCGTGACGGAAGGCAGAACACCTTTTCCGCTCCAGGTGAAATTAATGCCGTTGCATATCGTGCCTTTTTTATCGGTCGCGAATTTTCCTCCTCCGCCGGGTTCAAACCATATTACCTTTGAGGTATCTACGCCGGACTCGCGGAGCTGATTTTCTATATTCCTCCCGATGCCGTCGTCAACCAGTGCCGTAACTGCACGCGCGCGCAATCCAAAGCAGTAACTGAGCCCTTCGGCAACGTTGATCTCACCGCCGCCGTGCCAGATTCGCCCCTCTCTGGCGCGTGCCGTGGGCACGTCTCCGGGGTCTATTCTTAGCATTACTTCACCCAAAGAAACAGCATCGAACCTGCACTCTTCAGCTGATTTTATACTGAAATCGTCCATTGTTGAATTTCCTCCCGCTATTTTATTGAAAACTTTTTTATACATCGACAATTTGTTGTCGATGTTGCGACATTAAGCGCCTAATTCTTTTTCAAGACTTCGCTTGAAAAAGAATTAATAAAACGACCACGACAACGGCTACGACTAAACGGCAAACGACATAACTTTTTAGTACAATGATACCACACGTATAGCCGGAACGACAAATGACAAAATGCCATACGAATTCATAAGTTCTTGTTAGACGGCTAGAACCGCACTTATGGGAAGACAATGGCCTTTATCACGCCGTCACGATAGTCGCGACACAGCTCGAAAGCTTTTTGTGTCTCTTCTATCGGGAATTCGTGTGTGATCATTGCGCGAGCATCAAAGCCACCTGACCCGATCAGGTCCAGTGCTTCATGTGTTTTGTTCAGGCTGCGCCGCCCGAATATCATTTTCAGCTCCTTTCGCCGCGCCGCATCAACCGGTATCAGGGCCTCACCTGCGGGCGGTATGCCCTCTATGATCACAAGGCCGTGTATGCGGGCCAGGTGTGGGGCCTGAGTTATGGAGCTGTTCTCGCCACCCGCCTCTATCACAACGTCCACGCCCCGGGCGCCGGTTTCCGAATCGATGAATTCTGCAAAATCGGTGTCACTTTCCGCCAGATGCGTCTTGCTTGCTCCGTAACTCATAGCCGCCTCGGTGCGCGTCCTGATTCGGTCGGAAACATAAACCTCTCCGGCGCCTCTGCGGCGTGCGCAGAAAGCCGATACCAGACCTATGGGACCCGCACCTATCACAGCGAAGCTTTCGCCTCCTTCGGGGCGCACCAGGTTGTCGATTATATGCAGGCCGATGGCGAGAGGCTCGCACAGCGTTGCTTCGGCGAATGTCATGGCATCGGGAATGGGGTGGAGCTGGGAATTATGCACTACGCGATATTCAGACAGGCACCCCGGCACGTCGGCTGATGCGCAGAACCGGACGTCGGGGCACACGTTTTCTTTGCCCAGGGCACACCATTCACACTTGCCACAGGGCAGATCGGGCGAACACAGCACCCTCGTGCCCGACTGAAAGCTTTCGGCCCCG
>PWZK01000253.1 GCA_003567495.1 Candidatus Brocadiaceae bacterium | reverse complement strand
TGTCGAAAGAAAGTGAGAAGCACATTGAAGAGGAAAACAACTCTTGAATCGGTATGTCATAGATACACAGATACTTGTCAGGCACATTTTTGGCGATGAACCTGTTTTTAATCCGTCTGTCGATAAGGTTCTGCTTGATGCCGACCGGGGCAAAGGGTTAATAATAATTTCCGCCGTGGTTGGTTTTGAAATAGCTTACCTTCACGAAAAGGGACGCATACCGATTTCTGCACGCGATCTGAACGAGTTAATATCGGGCGCCGCCAATTACATCGAAGAGCCTGTCACGATGGATATAATCGAGGCTGCTTTCGAGATCAGCGACATACCCGAACTGCATGATCGCCTCATTGCCGGAACCGCCAAATATCTGAACTCTCCGATCCTGACAAACGACCAGGTGATACGAAAAAGCCGATTTATATCCTGCCTTTAACCTGCACTTCTCACAAAGCAAAGACAAGAATTTATATGGGTGGCAGAATACATCGAAAAAGAACATTATCCTGAGTTCATTCACTCAAGACTTATATTTGATACAACTGCTATGGAATATGATAGTTTGAAGCAAGTATGATATCAGCACGAATTGGGTCTGAACTGATCACTGGCCGAGAAACATTAGAATTAAATAGTTTGCCCGAGCCTTTATATCGAAACAATTTAACGGAGGTGGAGCTATAAAATGGTTTGAAGATCTCAAGGAAATCGAGAAGGACCTCGAGAAAATGGAGTCTGATGAGCGATTAACCTCTATAATTGAAGAGGTTGATGCGAAATTAAAAGAAAACCTCTCAGAAACGATTGAGGCGGACCGTATGCGAGAACAAAAAACCCATGAATTAAGTAGGCAGTATTTTGGGGGGTAAACTCTTTTCCCCTCATGAAAAGGCTTTATCCATCAACTATGCACAAAGAGGTCACTATACAGGGCACTAAAAAATCTTAAGAACCTGATAAAGTGGGGTCGGATCGAAGTAAGTCTTTCTTGAGGCGAATTACCAGGGTGACCCGCGATAATGTCTTGAAAAGTAATGCTATAATGTCGATTTGGTCCCGAGTCTTGACATCAGGCGTTTAGAATTCACACACCGAATTTTCTGTCGATGTTGTCAAAGTAGCACAGGCATTCCTGCCTGTGGCGCCGTTTTCAAGAAATATTATTGTTAGAGATTTTTTGCTATGATTATGGTGGATGAAAAAAGAGTGCAAAACTTGCTGAAAGGATTAACGTCCAGACAGATAGCTGATTTGCTTATGCAGCTTCTTAACGCGATGTCGGAAGAGGAAAGAAAACAATTCGCCGATGGCCTCGAAGCCGACGTTGCAGAGGTTTTTAAAACCGCCATTGTATCGCCAGAGAGAACTGAAAAGACAGAGGAAAGCCCGACGACGGACGACAAATTCATGCAGGAATTCAGGGGTGTCGTGGGAGATATCCATGGACTTATTATGGAAGTGGGCGATGAAGAAGGGGAATATATTCTTCAGGAACATCACTGGGAACCTCCAAGTTTTGATCCATATAAACTGGCCGATGATATCGATGAGTGCGCCCAAAAACTGCTTCCGATGCTGGAGCGGGCGGCTGGAACAGGGAAAGAAGATGAAAATCTGTTCATGGATATGTGCGAGGCCGTTTCTGAGACGATAGATTATTACCCGGATTATATTTATACAGAGGAGGGGGTCTTTTTTAACCAGGTCGCCACCGAATGTGTAATCGTCTGGCTGGAGCTGCATTCAGAGACCAAAACCCAGTTTCTGAATAAAATCATTGAATTTATCAATGCTGATCATTGCGTTACATTGGATGAAAATGCCATAAAGAAAGTGCTTGTAGGGCAGCGCCCTGCGGGAAAACGCCGTGATTTCTATCAGGCCATCGGAGTTCGTATCGATTCCGATGAATTGTTTCGCGAACAAACCCAAACAGCTCATACCCTCTGGCACAATGTAAATTATGATCTGGCAAAAGAATTTGACCCGGAAAAAAGGATCGCGATAGCTGAGGAGTCCGTAAGCAATGATTGGAGAAAAGGGGTCGAGCTTGTTGAGGCCGCTGTTGCCGAGGATAATATAGAAAGGGCCCTTGATTTCTGCTATAAGACCGTTAATGCTTATTATCAAAGAGGATCACTTATAGATTCGGATTCAGAATTTGATTTGCAAACAACTCCTATATTCAATTTTTATCCGGATACCGACAGTGAAACTATTATCAGCAAGCTGTTCGGTCAGTGGGCCAAGCTTGCCGACAGAAAAGGACAGACTCAGCGGGCCGAACTGCTGAGGATTCATCAAGTTCTTAATACTAATCCCGGCGATTGGACCGACGTCAAGCGCGTTTTTCAAGAAGCCGGGGAGGCGGAGACCTCGATGCTTTTCTCCGCCTGGCGAGAATACACCTTGAAACATCAGACAGGCTCATATTTTTTTAACAGTACCCCCAAAAAACCAACCTGGCCGGCGTGGCTGCTTGAGGCCGGGTGGGCAGATGAGTTTCATGTTTTTACCGAGAAGGCGCTTTCCTGGCTCGACAAAACAGTTCCGAAAAAAGGCCTGCGAAAACTCGATAATAGAAATAGAATTCACACCCCGACAGAAAACGAATTATTGCCGCCGCAGTTGTCGCTGGTCGCCGATCTTCTGGCATTGGGTGCGCATGCACAATATGAAGCTCTTGCATCTATGTTAGACAAAGAATGTGCTCTCCAAGATTCTCAAGCGCGCAGAGAATGGCTAAGAAAAACCGATACGGATAAGCTTACTGTTGCGGGTTTGAAATTTATACAGCGCAACATATTATCGTTTATACCCTCGCCGGAGAATATGAGTCCCAATTACGAGCTTGCTGCCGGTTGGTTTGCGGCCGCCCGCGAAATAGCACCCCAGGCCGCGTGCTCCGTTCTTAAGTCCTGGCAGGTTGAACATAAACGCAAGCGTAATCTTTGGCGTGACCTGCGGACACAAGGTTTTAATGTGTAGTAGGAAAAAATAGATTTTTACTTTATAGTATCCGGGATATCTCCGGCGCTAATGATGAAGATGAAGAAAAAATGCCACACAAAAACCCGATTGCGAGCAACATAGAAAAACCGAAAAGCTGCCGGGAGTCAGGCATTCCCCCAAACAAAAATTTATGTTTTTTCGCTCGGAGGAGGCTATGAGTAGTGTCAAGGAACCAGCGAGAGATGTACCAGTTATCAACGAGGTGGATCTTGTGGTGGTCGGTGGCGGTTGCACCGGCGTGTTTGCCGCCGTGCGGGCGGCACGGTTGGGCCTGAGCGTTGCTATCGTCGAGAAGCAAAACTGCTTTGGAGGTGTCGCAACGGCAGGCAATGTGAATATCTGGCATACCCTGCACGATACCGTCGGCGAGCGCCGGATCATTGCGGGACTTACCCTGGAGATGTTGGAACGTCTTTCGGCACGAGATGCTTTGCATACGTCCTCGAATCCGTCATCCGCTTTTTGTTTCAATACAGAAGAATTGAAGATCGAACTCGACGACCTTATTGTCGGGCATGGCATAGTTCCGCATCTTCATTCGTTCTATGCAGGGCCTGTTGTTGACGGTGGTAGGTTGACAGCGATTATCATCGAAAAAAAAGGCGGACGAGGTGCAATTCGTGCGCAGCAGTTCATTGATGCGACCGGTGACGCCGACCTGGCTCTTGACCTTGACCTGCCGTCCTTCAAACCCGAGACACTGCAACCACCCACAATGTGTGCCAAGATCCAGGGGCTGGACTCGCTCGGGGACTTCGACTGGCAACAGAGCATTAGCGAGCATGGTGCAGAATTCGGGCTCGATCCAGATTCAGGGTGGGGCTGTCGGATCCCCGGTTTGGCGGACATCCAAATGCGCGCGGACACTCATGTGTTTAACTGTGACGCTTCAGAAGGTAATCAACTTGCGCGCGCCGAAATCGAGGGACGTCGCCAGGTGCGCGCAATAATGGATTTGATCAGGAAATATGGGCCCGCAGATGCTGACATTGCGCTGGTGGACCTTGCCGCCGTCATCGGTGTCCGGGAAACAAAAAGAATAGTGGCGGCCTATCGGCTCGTCGGCGACGATGTTCTTAACGGCCGTCAGTTTAAGGACGCTATCGCGAATGGTTCGTACCACGTGGATATCCATCACGCCGATGCACCGGGCAGAACCTATCGTTACCTGGATGGAACGGAATTGATCATTCCCGAACGGGGAAAAGAGTGGATAAGAAGGCGCTGGCGTGATCCCATAGACATGGATCCGACCTTCTACCAGATTCCATGGAGTTGTCTGCTGCAGAACCGCATACCCAACCTGGCCCTTGCCGGCCGAATGCTCGATGCCGACAAGACGGCTTTCAGCGCCGCGCGCGTCATGGTCATCATGAACCAGACCGGAGAAGCCGCCGGCGTTGCCTGTGCACTTGCAGTCAAGGGAGGCATTCCCGTTCAAAGTGTAGACCCGTCAGCCATCCGCAGTTCATTGACGGAGGGTGGATCGATCGTGATATAGGAAGCGTCCAGTGGCATGAGATACGAAGAAATCAAACGCCGAATAACACATGACCGTCTGTTTTCGACGGACCGAAGATCGTGCGATCGAACAGCCTGATTCGGGCAGGAAAAACTGGCAATGCCCGCCATAGTGCCCGCACGGCGCATTTGGCTTGTTTTGCTAATGGATGCTTCGGGAGCTGCGAGGGGACTATGATGCTTAAAACGATTTTTTGGGGCCGGAAATCGCCTCTAAGCTGTATAGCGGCGTTTTTGGAAGGAGGTAAAAGGTTGCAATGCATAACCTTGTCGAGGGCAGCCCCCAGAGCCCTAG
>PWZK01000115.1 GCA_003567495.1 Candidatus Brocadiaceae bacterium | reverse complement strand
ATTATGCGGCATAGGCTTTTGAAAAAACCTGGAAAGCACAAAGAACGATCCCGATCCCGATAGCGATATCGATACCGATTTATCGTGAGCCGACGGGGGTCATTCGATATTGGCGATCTTTCTGAATAAGCCCCGAAAAGCAAAAAAAAGGTCTCATGGCTTTTTCTCGGAGATTAGGATGTGTGAAAATAGAGTATCATAGTAACAGTGGCCAACGTGGTTCACTGAATATATACGATTTTCCCCTTCGATTAAGGGCGACCGACAAAAGACTGGATGCGTTTTTGAAATAGGCCGGCATGCGCCCGGAGGATGCGGGAATAACGGAGAGAATCTCCGGACAATTTGCGTCCATCTGCGCGCAAAAACGCTGCAGCGCAAATCCCTCTCGTTAAAACGTATAATTGACTGAAACGTCAAAATCGGATAACATACACCCGGCAGTAGCCACCGTGGCTTACTGCATATTTAACATAACTGAAAATTCACCTTAAGTAGAGGTAAGCGAGCAAATGGAAGGACCAAAGGTTACGATAATAGGGGCCGGGAGTCTTTTTTTTGGGCGGCAAGCGATCTGGCAGATGGCGGATTCGCAATATCTTCAAAATGGCACGTTAGCGTTGGTGGACACGAACCCCGCGCACCTGGCGGCTATGGCCGATCTGGCACGCAAAGTAGTCGAGCATACGGGAGTGGAATTGAAAATCGAAGCCGATACCGACCGCCGCGAGGTACTGTCTGATTCTGATTTCGTGGTACTGAGTTTTGCAAAAAAATCTGTTAAATACAGGGGCATAGACTGCCGGGTTTCCGAACGTCTCGGAGGGATCAGAATGTGTTCGGGCGACACAATCGGTCCCGGCGGCATATTCAGGACATTGCGTGAACTTCCGGTCATTATCGATTGCTGTCGTGATATCGAAGATTTATGCCCCGATGCATGGGTCATCAATTATATTAATCCTACCGCCGCCAATGGTATCGGCCTTAAGCTCTACGCTCCCGATTTGAAGTCTTTCGCTCTTTGCGACGGACTGCATATGCCGCATATAAAAAATCAGTATGCAAGAGCGGCCGGGATCATCGGAAGGGACGAAGTATTGAATGAAAAACAGGATGAAGATTTCAACCTGCAGATCGCAGGCCCAAATCACTTTACCTGGTTGGTAAGGGCGGAATATCAAGGAGAGGATGTAGTTCCTGTGATCGCCGAAGATCTTAAACGCAACTCAATAACTGAAACCGACGGGCAGGATACCGGAGCCAAGGCTTTATATAATAACTCAATAACCTATAAATTATATGAAGCATACGGTCATATCCCCGCTTGCACGGGACATACCAAGGAATATGTGCGATTCTGGCAGGGATGGGGGCGAAGCGAACATCCCCTTGGGATGCTCAGATTGTGGGAAACCGCCGACAGATACGAACGCCATTGGGACATGTGGAACGAAGTGGCGGAATATAACCTGGGAGTAACCGGCATTGATAAGTTTATGGAACGAACCAAGCCTGATCATGCCACCGACATCATTGAGACCATGTGGGCCGGGCTGGATAAACCCTTTTATCTGAACACACATAACATCAAAGCAGTGCCTAACATGCCGGAAGACGCTTTTCTCGAGATGCTTTGTGAACCAGCACTGGACGGGGTGAGGGTACGGCCGATAGGGGATGCTCCCGTAAGCCTTCGCGGTTTGTGGCAGCAGGTGCTTGATACGCACGAACTTACCGCCAAAGCTGCTATAGAATGCGATCGGGAATTGTTGTACCAGGCTCTCAATACAGACCCTCTCGCGGTTAATTTAGAGGATAATAAGGCTATAATGGAAGAGCTGCTTGAAACCGAGAGTGAAGTGCTCCCGGATACCTGGCGTAATAAATAGAAAACATTACTACAATAGAAGCCTTTTATCCTGCCTGGCTAAATATTTACGTTGCAGGTTACGAGCGCGGGCGGCGACATCTGTCCGGCCGGTGCGAACCGGTACCCTTCGCACCAGCTTTCCCCGTCGGTTTGAAAGTGTCTGGCAGCCACCCCGTTGGGCCATCTCCCGGCGATATGCAGCGGCCCGTGGCTGTTACGCCGGCGCTTTTCTCGGTAGATGAGGCGCTGATCTACGAAGAGATAACCGAAGAATCGCTTTCGCATATGGTAGAAAAAGACGCCGGGAAACCCTCGCCCGCAGAGCTTCACGGAGAGGCTTTTGCCGATGCGGGGCCGGTAAGACTCCGAACCGTCCCCGATGAGCGCACTGCCCCGGGAACAGAACAAGATACGCGAGAGCAGGCACCGGGACATGTTCTGGTAACCTTTTTCACCAAACATCACTGCGCCGACTGCCGCCGGGCCCGGCAGGTAATAACGGACACCGGCAACAACGTTTTCAACATATTCCACGCGTTTCCAGCGGTGCAGCTGCGCGAAAGGCAAGCGTCGCCTGCCTGTGCGTGTGCGCACGCAGACAGGCTGTATTCATATACGCGAAGCGCCGCCTAACAAAGCAGATGCACCGCCTGCCTGCAGCAGGCAGGCTGGGAGCGCGCCCGAAGGGTAAACCGTCTTTTACGGAGCTCAGAAATACACTGTAAAATCCGAATTGCCCTAAAAACGTTATTTAACACATTTATTATCAATCCTTTACATTAACTACTGTCGTTGGTTTATGAAATATGCGGGCTATGACGGTTATGAACAGAGCCTGGACTGTCAGAAGTGGCGCGGTCCGGTAGCGGCCTATAATCACGTGTTACGTAGCCGACTCCGAAAAAAACATTACAGCGCAAATTCATCGCAAATTCCTCGCATTTGACAAAACTTGAAAAATCGTATAAACTTCTGCCATGTTTGTTTTGTCTGGCATATAGTCAGAGGGCGTGCAGATAAGTCCTCAAAAGACCTCGAGTGTTTGTTTCTCCATCACACAATTTACAGGAGAGTTTTTGTAATGTTTGAACAGAATCGGAGGCGACGTTCCTATGTAGTAAAGGCGCTACTGGTGATATTTTCGGCAATCTGTGCTACAGCGAACCCGGTTTTTGCCGGAGAAGAGACAACGGCCGAGACTGTTACTATTATGGCCGGGGTGCCTGCTCTTTGGCTTATAGCGCCTGTGGCATCTTTGATCGGCCTGTTTTTTGCCTGGAAGTTTTACAGCCGTTTTATGGACGTGGACGAAGGCACGGACATGATGAAAAACATCGCCTCGCACGTTCGTGAAGGTGCAAACACCTATCTCAGGCGACAATACAGCGTGGTCACGGCGGTTTTCATAGCGTTGTTTTTCGTGTTTTTAGTTCTTGCCTTCCTTGGCGTCCAGAACTGGTTTACCCCGCCGGCATTCATAGCCGGCGGTTTTTTCAGCGGCCTTTGCGGCTGGCTGGGCATGAAATCGGCTACCCAGGCTTCGGCAAGGACGGCCAACAGCGCGCGGGAGTCGCTTGACGGTGCACTCAAGGTCGCTTTTCGCAGCGGCTCAGTCATGGGCCTGACCGTCGTCGGGTTCGGGCTGATAAACGTAGCCGTCTGGTATTTTGCCATGATTTTGATCTACAGCCGGGGCTGGTTCGGAACGGATCCGACCATGGAGCTTCAGGAGATGCTCAGGGAGATCACGTCCACAATGCTGACATTCGGCATCGGCGCTTCCACAATGGCCCTTTTCGCGCGGGTGGGCGGCGGTATTTATACAAAGGCCGCCGACGTAGGCGCCGATCTGGTAGGTAAGGTGGAAGCCGGCATTCCGGAAGACGATCCCCGAAACCCGGCAACCATCGCAGATAACGTGGGCGACAACGTGGGTGATGTGGCCGGTATGGGCGCTGATCTCTACGAATCATATGTCGGCTCGATACTCGCGGCCTCGGCACTTGGAGCGGCCATACCTGCGGCTGCAGGGATCATGCCGATAGAATTGGCGGTAACTGCTCCAATGATAGTGGCCGGGCTCGGTATAATACTCAGCGTACTCGGCGTATTTTTTGTCAGGTGCAAGGAAGATGCTTCACAGAAGAACCTGTTGAGAGCTCTGCTTTTCGGGACTTTTTCCAGCACGGTGCTCGTGCTGCTGGCAGTGGCCGGATTCGCCGCTTTCGGGCTCTTTACATGGGGAATTTTCGGAGCTATTTTTGCCGGACTTATCGCCGGAGTCATTATCGGTCAATCGACCGAATGGTTTACGGCGGACGAGTTCAGATGGACAAAGGGCGTGGCCAGACAATCTGAGATGGGTACGGCTCCCATAATCATCGAGGGCATCGCCGTGGGGATGCTTTCAAGCGCCATACCCGTTATAACGATCGTGGTTGCAATCCTGGCTTCATTCGGCCTGGCGGGCGGATTTGCAGACATCAGCCTGGGCCTCTACGGGGTGGCGTTTGCAGCCGTCGGGATGCTCTCTACCCTCGGCATCACGCTGGCTACGGACGCCTACGGGCCCGTTGCGGATAACGCGGGAGGAAACGCCGAAATGAGCGGACTTCCGCCACAGGTACGCGAGCGCACCGATGCTCTGGATTCACTCGGTAACACCACGGCCGCTACGGGCAAGGGGTTTGCCATAGGGTCTGCCGCTCTGACCGCCATGGCCCTCCTTGCGGCTTACGTTTCACAGCTGCCTACGCTGATCAGGAGAGCCGCGGTGGACGGCTTTTACAGGGTCGGAGAAATCGCATTTTATACCGCCAGAGAAATGCCGGAAGACATCCCCGAGGCCTATGAGGGGCTGGACCTTGTATCGGTCGGCGTCGGCATAACGGAGTATGTTGAAGCCTTCCGTCTTCACCTTCTCAACCCGATGCTGCTCGGAGGACTTTTCCTGGGCGCCATGATGACTTTCCT
>PWZK01000215.1 GCA_003567495.1 Candidatus Brocadiaceae bacterium | reverse complement strand
TCCATCTGCGATGATTTAAAAGAGAACAACCCGGATCCAGCGCAGCGCCGAGAGGCACAGGTGCTTCTCCTGGACAACGCGATTAATATCTACGACATCGCCAGTAATGCCGACCCCTTCACGCGTATGCTCGACCTTGTGGTGGCAACCACGTTGGTGAGTCGGGTGTGGGACGACGATGGGAGGGCTGTCGCGGTGTTCGGCAAGCGAGGTCTGAAACTGGCCGACGCCTTGGCGCGTGCCAGAGAAGAGTCCTGGACGCTTGCCGCCCGGGTGCTTACCCCCGATCAACTTGAAACCTTTAATTCGCTGTTGCGGGGGTGGCGTCAGGAGAACCCGGAAATGGCTCGCGCTTCGTTTGTTCGCTTCGCGAACTTTGCCTACGGGCGGAACAGATCCACGGCAGCCGACGTGCTTGAGGCCCGTGGCTTTTTCGCCGATATCCAGGAGGCGGCCCATGCCGTCGACGAGGCGCGTCTCCTCGGCGATCGTATGTTCCATTGGCTCAAGCGCGCGCCCACGTTGCTCCGGTGGCAAGCATCTGCCATCAAGTACGACTGGGTCGTCACGCCGGAACTGGATAAGGCTCTTGACGACATACATCGATTGACCGATCAGATCGAGCAGCTACCTTTAAATGTCGCCACTGAACGCGAAGCCATCCTCCGTGGGGTCGATGAGCGTTTGCACCATGCGGATAAGGCAATCGCCAACGTGCGGGACGCACTCGAGGAGGCGGATGGATTCGCCGACTCACTGAAACCGTTGAGCAACTCGCTGAAACAAACACTTCAGGCGGGTCAGAAGCTGTTCGCCCGGTTCGATGACTGGGACCGATGGAAAGCGGGGACCCGAGCACGTCCCTTTGACATTCGCGAATATGAGCAGACCCTCAAAGAAATGACGCAAGCCATGGACCGCGCGAACGAAATGCTCACAAGAACAGAACACTTGCTCGACTCACCGGAGTTGGAAGACAGGATGCAGCATATTAACGCGTTGATCGACGAACATATCGCGACGGCCACCTATCAGAGCCAGGTCGTATTGGATGCGTTCTTCTGGCGCGCCTTTGCGCTTCTGGTTGTTCTATTTATACTTCTAATTTCGTACCGATTGATCGTATTCCTGTTCCTGCGGGACCGGAAGACGACAAACTGACCGGTGAGAGCTGGAAAACACGATTAACAAAAGGTGCCGTTCCCAAGCAACATGCTGATCAGCAATATGTTATGCTTAATTATTCGCGGGAATTTGTTCTTAAAACGCGAATGTGACACCATAAACGGTAACCATTAAGCTTGAATTGAATTTGTGATAAGAACTGTAAGTACAACATGAATCTTTGGTTGCATCAGAAAGGTGATTTTATGGATACACTTACCAAATCGGATGTTTTAAAACTCAGCGTCGCCGAGCGTATACAGCTCGTGGAGGATATTTGGGATACTATCGCTGAAAACCCTGAAGAAGTGCCTCAGACAGAAGAAAAGAAGGCCGAACTCGACAGGCGCCTTGAAGCACATCAGCAGCATCCTGATGCGGCGATACCTGGTGATACAGTGCTAAAAAGGATAAGGAGCAGGCGATGATTAAACGACTCATCGTCCGCCCGGAAGCAGAAGATGAAATGGCCGAGGCTTTCGATTGGTATGAAGAACGTATGCCTGGGCATGGTTGGCAGGAGTAAAAGACTTGGTGTATAGATGATTTGGAAATAATAAGCATCGTAGATAAAAGGGGAATCGCTCTTCCCGGGAGGTCAATATTATGACTCAACTTCTTGAAAAAGCTTTCGAACAGGCCAATAAACTGCCGGAAACGGAACAAAATGCCCTGGGCCGGTGGTTGATCGAAGAAATCATATCAGAAAAAAAGTGGCAGAAATCCTTTGCGGAATCCGAGAGTCTGCTCGGACAACTTGCGGATGAAGCGCTCGAGGAGTATGACAAAGGTGAAACGACTCCGCTTTTGCTACCAAAAGGCAAAACGGCTGCAATTGCAAAGTGCAAAACATTAGAAATGGTAAAGCATATCTCATTGCCTTACTACAGGTTGGTTTGAAGAAGAGAATGGTGGGCGGACCGAGACTCGAACTCGGAACCCCTTGCGTGTAAGGCAAGTGCTCTCGCCGATTGAGCTATCCGCCCACTATCTGAAAAAATGTAACACAAGCCGCAAAAAAAGTCAAGTCTATTAATCCCTGTCGCCGGTTTATAAAATATAATAAGTCCTCAGTGAACAACATCCCATTTTGCTTGTACAGGCACTTAACCCGCATATTTCATAAACCAAAGACAAAATTAATATAAACGACTGTTATGTTAAATCTTAAAAGCACATTTTACGACCTTTTTAAATCACACTCTGTATTTTACCTCAAAAAAGGCGGTTTACCGTTGCCGGGAACGCAGGCGTCCCCGCCCGCATGCCGTTAGTGCGGACTCTGGCGCCGGCGTTCCCGGGGAAGACGTGGTTCACTGAGAACTTACGAAATATGCGGGTTAACTGTCGCCGGGCTATAGCTCTGGGTAAACCTGGCGCCGCCTATGCTCATCAGTGTGACCTCGGGCGGACAGCAGAGCCTTATATGTGTGCCCCGGGTGGCGCCGAGTCCCTGGTTTATGGAAAATACCGTGCGCTTTTCCCTGAAAACCCCCCTGGCACGCTGCGCCCCCACCATGGATCTGGTGACGATTGCCCCCCTGAAGGGAAGTCGCACCTGCCCGCCGTGCGTGTGGCCGAAAAACGCCAGGTCCGACCCTCTTTCAGCCACCTCATCCAACACATCTGGGCTGTGAGCCAGCACTATAGACGGAAGCCCGTCAACCCCGTCCCAGGCACGATCGTAGTCGCAGCGGAAGAAAAAAACATCGTTCAGTCCTATAATCGCAACCCGCCCGCCCCCCGGCAAATTAACCGTGCGATTTTCATCCTCCAGCACCGATACGCCGTGTGACCGAAGCCCGTCGCGCAACCTGGCAACGGGATTCGGCACGCGCCTCGAGGATTGAGAAGGGGTGTTTTTGTATATCGAGAGGTATTTGCGCCAGAGTTCGGCGTTTCTGAAGAAATCGTGTCCGCCCAGCACCGCATAAGCCCCCAGCCGGGTCTCGATCATCTTCGCCAGCTCCAGACACGATTCAAGCCCGGAAGGCGTATCAAGAATATCGCCGGTTAAAAAAACAAAGTCGGGCTTTTTGTTCTTAGCAAAAACAGAACGAAGAAATTTCAGTTTTGCCTCGTCCCTCCCCGTGAAATGCGTATCCGTAATGTGGAGTATGTCAAGGTCGGGGAAACTGTCTGCCGGCAAAGCAAGCCCGCTGTCATCATCCGCCTGATTGGCGGCGCGCGGCAAATTAACGCGCCAGAGCCTGTACCTGCGCGTCTCAATGCACGTCATCCAGACAAACAGAGAAGCGCCTGCTAAAAAAGTGGCGGGAAACATGTATAAGAGTAAAGTCATAAACGTTATTTCACATTGCCGGAGCGGTTTGAATCCGAAAAGCCCTCCGTACACCTGACAAAGTATGCAATTTTATAGTACAATAGCGTATATTCAGTGAACAGCGTTTCAAACCTAAACCGTCTTGTGGGGGCGAAACATCTTTCGCCCAAAAGTTTAAACGCCCCCTGAATGCCTGAAAGGGGCGAAAGATGCCTCTCCCCTACGGGTATACGCGCAAACACACACGGTTAACAAAATATTAAAATACAATAAACAGACTGTGTTTATCACATTATAATGCTTTTAGATCTTAAAAGTCAACATTCGGAGCGGACGGTAAAAAGAAGAACAACACCATGCTTATAAAAATCATATTGCTGCTGACGCTCACCCCGCTTCTGGAGCTGCTCTTGCTCCTTAAAATTGCCGATCTGACAGGCATCGCTTTCACCTTGCTGCTTGTAATCGCCACCGGAATACTCGGGGGCACACTTGCAAAAATGGAAGGGTTGCGGGTTCTTGAGCAAATTCGTAGCGAACTTCATAGAAACCAGCTGCCGGCCGATCCTTTGATTGAAGGGGCAATGGTGCTACTGGCCGGTGCACTTCTTCTGACGCCGGGAGTCATAACGGACGCAATAGGATTTATTTTGCTGGCGCCGCCCGGCAGAAAGCTTATTCGCGTTTACCTGAAAAAAAAGCTGAAAAAAATGGCGGAACACGGCTCCGTGCATATACACAGAAATATGGGGTTTGGACCGATCAATCACACCCCGCCGCCGGGTTTTCCGCCGGTTGAGGAGAATACGGATTATGATGAGGTGAAAAAAAATGCAAATGACCGTCAAACCGGCCGATAACCACGACGACGCCCCGAAACGGAAGTGTCCCGGAGAAAGATATGAAATCTCAGAGGCAATATGTAAAGCCAGACAGGCAAACAGATACCCGAAATGCCTTCTTTGCACCTTTTTTTCCGGCGGCGCCGACGATTTGGCTACGGGAGATCCGAAAGTTAAAAAAAGCATTTTTCGCTCAGATGCCATAGTCGGCGAAGTTCCGGACGAAATAAACGACTACGTGATGCTTAAAGTAGGTTATGCAACCGGACAGGTTATAAAAGCCCAAAGACACAGCACGAGACCCGTTGTGATAGCCTGCGACAAACGCGAGAACAGCAGAAATCTCAGCCGGATATTCGGCGAAGGGCTGAAATCGGCCGGTATTAATGCAGTAAACCTCGGTCCGGCCACGCCGGATATGCTCCGCTTTGCCATGGCCGAACACGATATGGAAGCCGCGGCGTTCATATCCGGATGTAATGCGAAAGCCGAAATAAACGGCATACGAATAATCAGCCGTGACGGCAGACCGATCCTTATTAAGAACGGAATAGAAAAAATAGGATTAATCGCACGCC
>PWZK01000225.1 GCA_003567495.1 Candidatus Brocadiaceae bacterium | reverse complement strand
CGCTTTCGCCTTCTCGGTCAGTGGATTTTCGCACATTTGCTGGAGTGCCGCGCGCAGTTCGGCGGTATCAAATAATTCGCCCTCTATATGGCCCAGGTGATTTTTTATTTTCTCGTGAGCGCGGTAACGAATTCCATGGCGGCTGCCGAGGGTGCCGGTGGAACTGTGAATATTGCGATTTTCGCTGATCATGATTTTTACGCCGCGGGCTACTAAATCGTGATGGTCGGAGCTTTTTTCCAGCGCCGGCGTGCTCGGAGTGCAATGGGCGGCCTTGAGAATACGGTATTGCGATTCAGTGACACTCTCGCCTTGCTCATTTATCCAGGCGAGAGCGCAGTTGCCTTGTTCCGTCTGCATGAAGATCAGCACTCCGGGCGGTGAACCAGGTTGTGAGAGCCAGGATCGGGCGGAAAAAATCACGTCCGGCAGTTCGGGGATGATTTTGGCCAGTTTAGGATTATCGTCCATCGCGTTGCGCCAAATCTGATATGCCTCGGAAGCCAGGTCAACTTCGCCGTCGTCTTCTTCTTTTTCCATTACATCCGGATTTTCGTGGTAAAGATCTTCTAGAGATTGGAGGTCCGCCTGATCTTCGAAGAACGCTTCGTCGGAGCCTACCACTTCAGAATTTTCCGCCAGTCGCTGCTGCACCCGGGAGCGGAGACGAATAATGCGCTCAACCCCTTCGGCGGGCAGGAAGGAATAACAGAGGATTTCCTTGTGATTCTGACCGATCCGGTCAACCCGGCCGGCCCGCTGGATAAGACGGATAATCGCCCAGGGCAGGTCGTAGTTGACGATGATATGAGCATCCTGCAGATTCTGTCCTTCGCTGAGCACATCGGTGGCGATTAAAACACGCAGCTCCTTATCCGAATTGACTTGTTTGTTATTACTGCGGGGGCTGAAACGCTGGGCCAGTTCGGTTACGTTGGCAACCTCGCCGGTGACTGCGGCGATTTTTTGAAGTCCGGATTTTTTAAGTTCTCTTTCCAAATAATAAACGGTATCCGCGAACTGGGTGAAGATCAGCACCTTTTCATTTTTATGATTCTCCGTCAGTAGATTGCGCAGTTGTTTGAGCTTTTCATCGCGCTCGGGTTCCCACTGGCCGTGATTTCGCAGAATAGCAATCAGTTCATTTGCATCATGCCGCAAGTCCTCTACCAGTTTTTCACTGAAATGACGGGATTCAATCCATTTGAAATAACTTTCCCCATGCTGAAGGTAGGCATCATAAACATCAGCCGCTAAATGCATAAAGTTTTCAATGTCGCGAAGCGGTTCACGGGAGGTGGTGTTTTCTTGCGGGAATAAATTGCCGTCGTTTTCTTCATCTTCATCAGAATATCGGCTGTCCAGTTGTTCAATATCCTGAGAACCGATGGGCAGGGGCAGACCATTTTCTAAAGCGTGGAGGAAGACGCAATTACGAATAATGTGTCTTTCCAGAGATTTAATAAAAACCTCGCCGCTGCTTTCCAGGCGTTTAAACAGGCCGGTACGGCAAAATCCCATCAACCGTTTACCGGCCCTGGAAAGGTCTTCCAGTATTTCTTTTTCGGCCGGCGTACGCTCATCGACGGTCGCTTTGTTTTCATATTGCGATTGTCCCAGACCATATCGAGGAAGCGATAATTTGCTGATGGGCTCGACTACTTTCTCGGAGTAAAGCTGAGCGTAGTGATCATTCGGATTGTGTTCATCCACCTTGAATGATAGGGTCTTTGGAGAGCGTTTCGGGAAATAAAAACGCTGATTATTCGCCAGGAGAAGGTAACTGCGTCCATCCCGGGTATCAGTTTTAGCGTGATTCGCTTTTATGAAACTTCTGGTACGCCGAACCAGATAAAGCCGCATAAGTTCGCGCCAGTCATCAGGAAACTCACTGAATTCAAAAGCTCGCAGGGTGCGGGGGCGACATTCTTTCCGGCTGAGAAACATTTCCCCCTGATCCCGAATAAGGTTCTCCGGCGCTATCCCGATATCCTGCTCCGGCTCGACGAACAACCTGAGCTGATTCGCCAGATCATGAAAATTTTTATTATAGGGAGTGGCGGAGAGCAATATTACTTTCGCTTCATTTTGCTGAATATACAGCCGCACCTGCTGATAACGTTTTCCCTGGCGATTGCGCAGGTTATGGGATTCATCAATAATCACCAGCTGGTAACGACGCTCCTGTTCTAGTTTGTGCGCCTGAGTGATCGAGCGGACCTGCATATGAATATCATATTCATGGGCGTAATCTTCCCACATCGCGACCAGATTTTTGGGGCAGATCACCAGGGTGCGATATTGATCCAGCAGCCCGGCCACGGCTGTAGCCGTTATGGTTTTGCCCAGACCGACGACATCGCCGATAAGCACCCCGCCGCGATTTTTCAGATGATGAGCTGCGATCTTTACCGCGTCTTTCTGGAAAGGGAAAAGATCCTGTTCAAAACGTTCCGGCAGAATTTCCTCGGCAATGCCCGTCCGGGCTTCGTGCGAAAGGACAAAAGCCATTTTAAGATAAATATAATACGGCGGTATCAGTTCTTCCCGGGCCCAGCTTTCCTCAATAACTTTGATCAGCTCAGCGGTTATATCAACCGCGAATCGATCTTCCCAGCGGTTATTGAACCATTGCGACAGTTTGGCGGCGGCATCGTGATCGAGGACATCAACATTCAGTTCACCTTGTTTGCCGAGTCCGGATAACGTCAAGTTACTGCTGCCTACATAACCGATAGCCGGGTTGTCCAGGTCATCGCGATAAACAAGGTACAGCTTGGCGTGCAGAGAATAACTGGTGAACAGCTTAACCACCAGTTTGCCCGATTTCAATTGGCGCAGCAGGCGGCGCAACCCGGCTTCATCCTGATTAGTGGGGACCCCGAAACAAAGCTGGCGGCGAAACGATTCGGCCAGTTCGTTTTTCAGTCGGGCGGCCGTGCCCTGATCAATTCGGTCTCGGACGGCGGGGTTGAGGTTACGCTTAAGTTCTGCTTCCATCGAAAGCGGCATCCCTACCAGCAGACGACACCGGCAGCCTTCGCCGCCTTCCAGTTGGTCTATTTGCGCGTCGATTTCTTTCCAGCCGCGAAGATTGAAATAGCCGACACAAAAATCGGCGCGGCGGGAGTGGGCGAGGGAATTCTGGAGACTTAGAGAAAGGTGCTCGTCTATGTTATCGAAAATTAGCGGCATCAGGCAAACTCCAGGTAGTATCCAGGCGGTATTTACAATAGATAATTGTAGTTATTCGCATTGAACACACAACATAAGCGACAAAAACACTTTAACGACTTTATCTTAACCTAAGAATGATGAGTTGTCAAAGTTTATCGCAAAAAAGGTAATAGTGCAACCAACGCATTAATCACGACCGTTTGGGGTCTTGTCAATGCTTACTTTTTCAGATTCGTTGTGGTTAACGCAGACTTTGCTCCCTCCCACAGTGCACACAGTTCCGGTTTGACGGACATAAGGGCGGTCTCCAAAGCTGCCGGAACGATATCTGCGGATCTTTCTCGCATCTCGGCTTGAACCCTCTCAAATTCTGGCTCCGGCTCTACTTCCGTGACCGCCTGGGCTAGATCAATAAGGTTGAATATCTCCAGGGGCGGATGATCCAGCACAACCGGGAATACGGATAGGATGCTGCTCCGCTCTGCATTGAGGCGTTTCGCCAAATCAGCATAGGCTGATGACAACGCTGTGACGGTTGACGAGATTCCTCGTGAGACCGCAGTGCCGCGCAACGTGTACTGCGGACGATTACCCGGTTCATCGAAGGTCGGCTGGTCTTGAGCATTAGCCGGACCAAGAGCAAGCCGGCGCGCTTGCGCGACTGTACCTTCCTCGGGTTCCGGATGCATCAGGGCAAACTGCGATGGACCGACGCTGTCGTGCGGCGGTTCAAGCAGCGTATCAGGGAAATCACGGACCGGCACAACGGCAAAAGTATACGGCAGCGCATCGCTTCCCTGCGCCGTTACGTGTGGGCTGGATGAACTACTTCGGCCACAGTCGCAGCTATGCGCAACTGCTCGAACTCGACCAATGGCTCCGCCGCCGGGTGCGGCTGTGTTACTGGAAAGACTGGAAGCGGCCGCGCACCAGAAGGCGGCATCTGCTGGCCCTCGGCATCCCGAAGGACGAGGTCAAACTCGCTACGAGAAGCCGGAAGGGATACTGGCGGATGGCCGGGAACAGTATCGTCCAGCGTGCTCTGACCAAACAATGGCTCTGGGATCAAGGAGTGCCTAACATGCGGCAACAGTGGATCGATCTTCACTACCCCTCGCCCTCAGGCGCGGGTTAACTGCCGGAACCGCCAAGTGCGGATCCGCATGCCTGGTGGTGTGGGAGCCGGGGCTGGCCCTACGGGTCAGTCACCGGCCACCCGATTAGGCGTCAGAACTTCCATACCACTTGAACTCCAAAAGTCACTGCGTGACCGAACTGAACTGTGCTCTCGACGCTGGAATTCTCGGTGAACGAATAGCCGACCTTCGGGCCGGCCGAGGGCAACAGATCAAACTTCGTATGCTGACTTTCGTCCTTGTCGAATCGATCCCAGCCGCTCTTAACGAACACACCTGCAAGCTGAGCCTCGGCTCCGACGTAGAACCGCTTGATGTAATACGACAAACCTGCTGCGGCGAACAATCCGAAGCGTACCTTCGAATAAACGAAAGCGCCCTGGGCCGGTTAGCCGGGAGTCTTTAAAGAGTGTTGTTTTGAGTTAAAAATCCGGAAAATATACGAATTTTGAACTCAGAAATATCTAATTTGGCTAAACCCCGGCAGAACATATAACCTCTTAAAAACGGTGCTTTTCGGTACTTTCAGGTCTCCAAACGGTACCAAATGGCACCT
>PWZK01000380.1 GCA_003567495.1 Candidatus Brocadiaceae bacterium | reverse complement strand
CTTCCCGAGGCCCGGGAGGGTTTGCTCGCGCTGAGGTACCGCACCTCGAATCTTATCGGGGCAATGAGCGGTGGGTGGAGAGGGGTTGGAGCCCCGGGTTTTTTCCGAAGATTTTTCTGGTTTGCGGCTCTGGTTTTGCCGATATTGTTCTATATCGGCCAGTTTTCCCGACGCAGCACCGGCAGGGGGGCGGCATTTGTGTTCAGTCTGAGCCTCCTTTGCGGGTTTATAGCTCTGGGCATGATTTTAGGCGCAGGCAGTCCCGGCGCGTTCAGCCCGGCGGGAGCATGGTTGCTGGGAGGTTATTGTGTAATGCTGGTCGCCGCACTGGGCACCCTTGCCGGTGGCTGGGCCGGCATTCTGAGCGAAGAAAAATGATAAATGATTACGGCATTCATATGCAGATATACAAAGCGCTCAGGGCGCGGTTCGGACACCGGCGATGGTGGCCCGCCGAGACCCCTTTTGAAGTCCTGACCGGCGCCGTGCTGACACAGAACACCAGCTGGAACAACGTTGAGACGGCGATAAGCGGTTTGAGAAGGGCCGGTTGCATGACACCGGCGGCTATGGCGGCGATGCCGCAAGGTGAGTTCCAGGAGCTCATCAGGCCGGCGGGCTATTACAGACAGAAGGCGGCCCGTTTGAAAAGGATAGCCGGCTGGGTAGAGGCTAAATGCGGGGACGACGTCGATATGTGCGCACTGGCCGCAGTGGACACCGGCGTTCTGCGGGAGGATCTGCTCGGGCTCAAAGGGATAGGGCCCGAGACGGCCGACAGCATCCTCCTGTACGCACTGAAGCGACCGGTCTTCGTGGTCGATGCATATACTGCCAGAGTTTTAGGCCGCCACGGGTTGATTTCTCCCCAGAGTGGCTACCACGAAATACAGGCGGAATGTGAGGCGAATTTGCCGCACGACGTTGATATTTTCAGCGACTATCATGCGCAGCTGGTGGAGCTGGGCAAACGATACTGTAAAAGGACAGAGCCGCGCTGCAATGACTGTCCGCTGCAGCCTGTGCTGGGAACAGCTGAAATCGATTGATGAGAGAAAATCCAATGGAAGCTCCCAATTTATTTATATTTCGGCCGACGAAAGGAGACAGAGATGCAGAAGCCAAACATGATCTTCATTCTGGCTGATGACCTGGGTTATGGGGATGTTGCATGTTACAACCCCGAGTCCAGAGTGCCGACCCCCAATCTGGATCGGCTCAGTCGGGAAGGGCTTACCTTCACCGATGCTCACGCACCATCCACCGTATGCACGCCCAGCCGCTACAGCTTACTCACCGGGCGAATGGCTTTTCGCACCGGCAAAGCAGGCGTATTCACGGGCGCCGGCGGCCCGTGCTTGATAGAAGAGGGTCGACCGACGCTTCCTGGCATGCTTCGTGATCAAGGGTACAAGACCGCCTGCTTCGGTAAATGGCATGTTGGCCTCTCATTCCTCGACAAGAACGAGAATCCGATCAACGAGAACGGATTTGAACCTGTGCAACGCATAGACTATTCACGCGCCATTCCAGACGCTCCCATTCATCGGGGTTTTGACGATTTCTTTGGCACGGCGTGCTGTTCCGGAACGGATTACCTCTACGCCTTTATCGATGGTGACCGCATCCCGGTGCCACCCATCGGCGAACTGGACAAAGCACCACTTCCCAAACATCCATACGCCGATGACAACCGAAACGGCATGATTGCGCCGGATTTTGACATTCAGGAGGTTGACCAGGTCTTTCTTGAAAAAAGCATTGCGTTCATTGAGGATCACGTTCGAAACAGCCCCGAAAAGCCCTTTTTTTTATATCACCCAACCAACGCAGTGCACCTCCCCTCGTTCGCGTCCAGCACGTGCCGGGGCAAAACAAACGCCGGGCCACACGGCGATTTCATCTTTGAGTTCGATCATGTTGTAGGTGAACTGCTAAACACCCTGGAACGACTGGGTATTGCCGACAATACTCTTGTCATGGTTTCAAGTGATAACGGGCCGGAAGTGGACAGTGTCGTGAACATGCGTAAGGACCACCACCACGACGGGGCACGTCCCTGGCGCGGTTTAAAGCGCGATCAGTGGGAAGGAGGACATCGAATCCCGTTTATCGCGCGTTGGCCGGGACACATTTTGCCGGATACGAAGACAGACCAGACAGTCTGCCTCTGCGATATAATGGCCACCTGCGCCGAGCTTGTCGGTTCCGACCTTCAGCACGACGCAGCGGAAGACAGCTACAGCATTCTGCCGGTACTGCTGGGCAAACAGCCCGAGGAACAGCCCATTCGTGAACACACACTGCATCAGACCAATTCACTGGCGCTTAGTCTTCGCAAGGGACCATGGAAATACCTGGATCACCGGGGATCAGGCGGAAACAACTATGAGAAGAACGCGGCACTGCATCCCTACGTACTGCCGGAGAAGGCACCGGATGCCCCGGCGCAGCTCTACAATCTGGAAGAGGATCCGGGCGAGGCAACAAACCTGTATTTCGAACACCCGGAGATCGTTGAAGAGCTACGTACGCAACTGCACTTTTATCGCGATAGTGGACGTAGTAGACCGAGAAGGGATCGCAGCCGAACCAGGCCCTGGAGGTGACGTTTGACAGCACGGCACGAACGGCCTAGCCCGCATATTTCACGCGTTCCCAGTGGTGCAGATGCGAAGAAATCGAGCGCAGACGCTTTTTTGGAAAAAAGCTTAGCAAAAAACTCTGTCGTATAAAAAGTAAAGTTTTTTGTCCTACTTTTTTTCAAAAAAAGTAGGCGCCGCTGGGGACGCGCCCGAAGGGTAAACCGTCTTTTACGGAGCTCAGGTACACACTGTAAAATCCGAGTTACCCTAAAAACACTATTTAACATGTTTATTATCAATCCTTTATATTAACTACTGTCGTTGGTTTATGAAATATGCGGGCTAGTGGATCACTACCGGAGAGTGACCTTTGATAGGGGAGGTTTCTTGCATTATGGAAAATTGTGTTTTCTGTAAAATTGCCCGGGGTGATCTGCCCTGCGCGTCTCTGAAAGAAAGCAAAAGAATTATCTGTTTCCTTGACATTCACCCGGTCAACAAAGGCCATGCGCTGGTCGTTCCTAAAAGCCACGTGCAGAATCTACTGGATGCCGACCCCGAAGACCTCAAGGAAGCGGTTATGACGGTGCAAGAAGTAGCCCGCGCCTGCATGAAGGCAACCGGCGCCGAAGGATTTAACGTGCTCCAGAATAACGGCCGGTGTGCAGGCCAGGTCGTAGGGCACGTTCATTTCCATGTCATACCGCGCAGTCCCGAGGACGGATTTGCGCTGGGATGGCGTCAGGGTAAATACGAGGGCGACGAGATGGAGACTTTACGCCTGAAAATCGCGGAAAATATTTGTTGTTCTAAAAGGTGAGATGTTTGCCTGGCGGTCACTTTTGGAGGCCAAAAATGTGCCTTTAAGAGCCCTCCCTGTTTGCTTGCAAGTCCTATAATAAGAAAAGGGTCTTGGCTTGGCCCAACCCCGAAATAATTACCCCGAGATACACCCGAAATAAAAGGTTGGGAATTTAACAATATACCGACAATATATTATAATGCAAAGTGCTTATCACTGATAGTTACTAAAAAACCGGGAGTGTGCCATGCCTTCGAAAGTATATTTAGCCCGCTGCTCAAAGAACCGACCGTTAGGCGAAAATGCACTTCACGCATTTAAGAACGCCGGTCTTGACTCCATAATTTCACCCGGGCTCGTGGCATTAAAAACCCACTTTGGCGAGCCTGGCAATACTTCATATGTCCGTTATGACGACATTGAACCGACGGTGGAATTGCTGAAAGAAAAGGGTGCACAACCATATTTTGCGGAAACTTCAACACTTTACCGCGGCCGCCGCTCAAACGCCGTAGATCATTTCCACTCAGCGGCCGAACACGGATTCAGCTACGAAAAAACAGGCTGCCCCCTGCTTTTCGTCGACGGGCTCAAAGGCAACAACCATGCAGAGGTGGAAGTGGGGCTCAAACACTTCGACAGGGTTGCCATAGCGCATGATTTTGTATTGACGCCCTCTGCCGTCATTTTCACACACGTAACGGGACATGAACTGGCCGGGCTAGGTGGTGCCATCAAAAATCTCGCCATGGGACTCGCCTCACGGGCGGGGAAACTGCGACAACATGACTCTGGAAAGCCAATGGTCAATGCCGAAGCATGCACGGCCTGCGGGACTTGTGCAGAATGGTGCCCGTCCGATGCAATAGACGTTGGGAAAGCCGCGTTTATCGATAACGGACTCTGCATAGCTTGCGGGGAATGCCTTACCCTCTGCCCTGAACATGCCATTGACTTCTCGTGGAGCGAAAGCGCGGCAAGCTTCTCGGAAAAAATGGCCGAATACGCCCTGGGCGCACTCAAAGGAAAGCTGCAAAGAAGCGCTTTCCTGTCATACGTTTGGCAGGTAACAAATAATTGCAACTGCAAAGGGCAAGAAATGGATACCATGTGCGGCGATCTGGGTGTGCTGGCTTCGACTGATCCGGTCGCAATAGACCAGGCGGCTGCTGAGCTTATCGCCGATGCGGAAGGCCATGATGTTTTTAAAAAACATTGGCCGGACACCAACTATGAGGCCCAGCTCGTTCACGGTGAAGAGATCGGTCTCGGCACGCGCGATTACAAACTGATAGAAGTGAATCAAGACGCTTGAGCCCCGGTTTTTACCACCCCGGAAGGTGCAGCCGAAATGTCTGTTTTTGTCAGTTCATCACCACGTTTTTCCGAACCAAATGTTTCATCTTTTTTTCGCTCTTCAGCCGTTTCTTCGTGTTCTTCGTGTTCTTCGTGGTAATAAAATGCAATTTGATCAGCTGTCCAACATG
>PWZK01000349.1 GCA_003567495.1 Candidatus Brocadiaceae bacterium | reverse complement strand
TCGATATATTCATCTGTTGTCAGAGTCATATTGGATATTGTCCCCAAAGGCATGGATATCAGTAATCCAACAAACATAGAGAAAGTATTTACGCAATAAATCACAAATTGAAACCTTTCCATTATACCAGCAGATCGATGATATCCCAAATTTTCCGACGTTTGACATAACGGACGGATAGTCTTAGTATATAGGAGCGCGGAGGATGAGGATTACTGTTGTCGGTCGCTTTCATGGCACCATCAACGAGAACTTTCTGAAATATGCTTTGGTCGAAGCAGCGGGATGATGATTTTGAAGATATGTTCAGAGAATCAACGTTTCCGATTTTGAATCACGCACTGGTGACGAAAGTAGCGGAGTAAATTTCACTCACAATTAAGAAACCAAAAGCATGTTTGGATTAGATAAAAAAATTGCAAAACATTTCAGTCTTGATGAAGACGTAGTGCTATTCAACGGTAGTTGTCTCGATCTGTTAAAAGATATCCCAGACGGGTCAATACAGTTAATTGTTACATCCCCTCCTTACAATATCGGCAAGGAATATGAGAGGAAACTCAAGATAGAGCATTATGTAAAACATCAAGAAACAGTTATAAATGAGTGTGTTCGCGCCCTTTCACCTACTGGGAGCATTTGTTGGCAGGTAGGGAATTATGTGAACAATGGTTCGATTATTCCTCTTGATACGATCCTGTATCCGATATTTCATAATTTAAATCTCGTTTTGCGTAACAGAATTATCTGGCATTTTGAGCATGGCCTGCATTGTTCCAATCGATTTTCGGGGCGTTATGAAACAATAGTATGGTTTACCAGAAAAACAAAAGAATATGTTTTCAATCTTGATCCCGTCAGGGTGCCACAGAAATATCCCGCCAAAAAATATTTCAAAGGTCCGAAAGCAGGGCAATATTCCTGTAATCCTCTTGGGAAAAATCCGGGAGACGTTTGGGATATCCCAAATGTAAAGAGTAATCATGTGGAAAAAACCGAACACCCCTGTCAATTTCCGGTGGAACTGATAGAAAGGCTTGTTTTATCCATGAGCAATAAAGGTGATTGGGTATTTGACCCTTTTGTTGGGACCGGTACCACGATAGTATCTGCTATACGACACAAAAGGAAGGGAGTGGGGGCGGAAACAGAAAAAAAATATATCAATATTGCTCAAGAGAGAATCCAAAAAGCCATTAACGGTACATTAAAAACCAGACCTATGGGGAAGGCCAAATACGATCCGAAGTTAAATAAAAACAAGACTGATGTGTCATCAGATAAAGAAGAGAGACTTGAGCAATTGACTTTTCTTGAAAGCCAAGAGGAATATCATAGTGAAAATCGTTGAAACATACTCGCATTTGAACGGCATTGAATTTTTACTGGTACATAAACCCGGACTATGGGACGAAATACAAGAGGTTATCAAGCAGGTTAACGGAGAATCTTGCAAAACTAAGGTCTCCAAAGAAAAAAATATGAAAGGGCATTTACTTTATAGCCCAGTTGAAATGAATAGGCGTTTTAAGGAACTTCTTGAGGCAAAAAGTTGGAAGGAGAGCCGGGTAAGTTATTGGGTAACAAAAGATGAAAAACTGATCCGAAAAACCCAAACGATGCCGACTGATAAGCAAAAAGAAGAAATTGTTCAAGCGGGACATTCTCCAATTTACAGCTATAATCAAACTGATTTTGTAAAAGAAAGGGTGGCTGTAGAAGTACAGTTTGGCAAATATGCGTTTGTAGCTTACGATTTATTTGTTAAACATCTTGCCTTTTTTATCGGTGATAAAATTGACGTAGGAGTTGAAATTTTGCCGATGAAATCATTGCAATCACAGATGAGTTCAGGCGTCCCCTATTATGAAGGTGAACTTTACAATGTTGTCAGGCAGGGGCGTGGAGTCCCTGCGGTTCCCCTGATAATCATCGGTATAGAAAAATAGTTATATAAATCCTGGCAAACATAATTTACTGAAACGCTGGGGTATAACGGTAAAGTTGATGCAATGTTAAATCTGTCAATCATCTTTCGCCGGCGGACGGACATGTTTCTGTACCATATTCAGAAATTTTGAGGGAGTCATATCCCCGGTGGTTATCTCACGTATGTAGGGCAGGCGCCCCAGCACAGGCACATCCCCCAGCCTTTCAATCGTCCGGTGGTTGTCGCGTTCGATCCAGCCCCGCTCCCCCGGCTGCGCCTGGCAAAGAACGACGCCCGATACCGGCAGTCCCGCCCTGCGCAGTTCCCGAAGCGAGAGCAGCGTGTGGTTGACGGTTCCCAGTCCGGGCCGCGCGACCAGGACAACGGGAAGCCCGAGCTTCACCATCAGGTCCAGCATAGTCAGACGTCCTGTAATCGGTACCATTACACCGCCAGCCCCTTCCACCAGAACACACTCCCGCCTTTGTGAGAGGATTCGGAAAGATTCCGCGATGGATGAAAACTCGATCACCGTATTGGCCTGTGCGGCCGCCAGGTGCGGGGAACAGGCCGGTTTGAAAGCATAAACTTCCATATGCCTGCGCTCTTCCGCACCCGGTGACAGTCCGGTCATGCCGAGACAGAACTCAAGGTCCGGACCGACCAAAACTCCGTTTGGCTCCGTACAGCCCGTCTGAATGGGTTTCATTGGTACCGCATCTTTGCCGGCGGCCCGCAGCACGGCGAGCAGCGCCGCCGTTACAACTGTTTTGCCCACGTTCGTATCAGTGCCGGTGATGAAAAAGCCTTTTGGGTTCATAAAATAACATGGCCCCCCATTTCCGCTATTATTGGATCAGACGTGCATACATGGCCTCGACGTATATATTTATTGAAACACTTAAAACGCATATTTCATACAGCAAGGGGTTTTGCTAAGCTTTTTTGCCTAAAACAGCGTCGGCGTAAAGAACCTTATAAGACGCCCTGATGCCACCGTCTCCGGTTGGGAAACGCCGCCGGTATTTTTCTGCCAGCTTACGTATCTCGCCGCGGGTCAGCATATTGTCCGGCGAGACAAAACCGCCGGTTACCCCCTGTCGTTTCAGTGATTTCATGAAACCAAAGGCGGAATTATAACGAACCGATGAAGATTCCAACGTCCAGTCCTCCACCGTAAACCCCGCGCAGCGCATCAATCCGAACACTGCCGACGTTGTCGGCAGGAAGCGCACATAAGGTTTCTGCGGAGCAACCTCTTCCCGCAGGGCGTGCAGTTCCGCCAGGGTGCCGCGCACCATCATCGCAAAGGACAGTCGTCCGCCCGGGTGGAGAAAAGAACTCAAAAGCCGCAACGTGTTATCCAAAGGCATCATCCAGTGCAAAGCAGAGCTGCTGGCTATGAGAGAGAACATCCCCGTCATCTCCAGCTCGCATATGTCCGCCCGGATAAGCTGAAGATTCTTCTGTTGTGGCAGGCGCGTCCGGACGCGATCAAGCATGCCCCCGGCAATATCGACCGCCACTATCGGCGTATCCGGGAAAAATCGACATAAATGGGCGGTAAGGAACCCGGTCCCGCAACCGACCTCCAGCACGTTGCTGACAGCCTTCCCCCCCTTGCTGATCCTTGTCGCCAATCTGTGTGCCACTCTGGACTGGACACCAGGCTGCCGGTCGTATGATTTTGCCGCCGCTCCAAAATGTTTTGAAATCGGACAGTTTTCAACCATGCTGCTCATTTCACAATCAACTTATGTTAACAATTTTCCAGAAACGGTTTGGCAGCGTCTCGCAGTTCTTCAAGATGTGTTTTTATCACAAAATGACCTGCATCCGGCCGGATCAGGCATTCACAATTCTTGATTTGTTCTTCCATCCAGCACGAGGCCCGGTATGGTATGATTTTATCTTTTTCCCCATGGAATATCAAACAAGGGCAATCCAGGTGTTTCAGCCCCTTGCGGCAGTCGATTCGCCGAAGGTATTCCAACCCCCTACCGAGCAAACACCCCCCCTGCCGCCGGGCCTCCCGCAATCCTTCTTCTTTTTGCCTTGTGCTCAAATGCTGCGGATAGGCGGCACGGTGCAGAAATTCAGTTACGACTTTCTCGCAATCTCTGTGGAGACCTGCATTCATCGCGATCAGTTCCCGCACCGGCACTCCGCACGGAAAATCGTGCGCCGCGCAGAACCGTGGGGTGACAGAGATCAAAATCAGCCCGTAAACCTTTTCCGGCCTTCGGATTGCCGCCTCAAGCGCCACAATGCCGCCGGTTGACCAGCCGCCGAGCACTGTTCGTCCATGCAAAGTATCAAGCCGGGCACAGATACCTGCGGCGTAATCCGGGCAAGCCGTAGCATCGTTTCCGTCAAGATCGGCCGGAGAATAAATATCAGCATTATGTTGGCCGAGCGCATCCGCCAGAGCCTTCATGGGCCCGGTTCCATGCGCCCAGCCGGATATGAATATTGTCTTCATACAATCAACCCTTCCGCCCTCGCGGCATCGCAGACGGCGCTAGCTGCAAACTCCAGATCATCCCATTCATGCGCCAGAGTAACGGACAGCCGCAGCCGCGCCGTACCCGATGGTACCGTTGGAGGCCGGATGGGCACTGTAACTATACCTTTTGCCCTCAGTCGCGACGCCACCCTCAATGCCATTTCGTTGGTTCCAACTATAATCGGCACTATCTGGCTTCTTGAGGCTCCTGTATCCAGTCCCGCCCGCTCCAGCAGTGTTCTGAACGCTTCCGCGCGCTCCAGAAGCCGTTTTCCCAACCCCGGTTCGGATTGCAAGACCTGCAAAGCAGCCAAGCATCCACCGATCACTGAGGGAGGCGGAGAAGTCGAAAAAATGAACGAGCGCGCGCGGTTGACCAGCCAGGCGCGCATCTGTTCGGAACAGGCAACAAAGCCGCCATAATTCCCAAGCGCCTTGCTGTATGTTCCCATGGTGACATTAACCTC
>PWZK01000010.1 GCA_003567495.1 Candidatus Brocadiaceae bacterium | reverse complement strand
GCCGGTTTATTGGGATTGCAGGTTTTTGTGCTGCTGTAGCTCAGTCGGCAGAGCGCGTCCTTGGTAAGGACGAGGCCATGGGTTCGAGTCCCGTCAGCAGCACCAGAAAAGCGTTACACTAATTTGCGAGAGCAAAGGAGGTTGGTTACTGATGGCGAAAGAAGAGTTTAAGAGGACAAAACCGCACCTTAACATAGGTACGATCGGGCACATCGATCATGGGAAAACCACCCTTACCGCGGCCATAACCAAGTATTTGCATTCGATAGGCATGGCCGACTACAGGGCATTTGAAAGTATCGACAACGCTCCCGAGGAGCGCGATCGCGGCATAACGATAGCCACGCAGCACGTGGAATATCAGACCGAAAAACGGCACTATGCTCACGTTGACTGTCCCGGCCACCGTGATTACATAAAGAACATGATCACGGGAGCGGCTCAGATGGACGGCGCTATACTTGTTGTGAGTGCCGCCGACGGGCCGATGCCGCAGACTCACGAGCACGTTCTTCTGGCTCACCAGGTGAATGTGCCTGCCATGGTTGTATTTTTAAATAAAACAGATCAGCTCGACGACCCCGAGTTGCTGGAGCTGGTAGAGATGGAAGTTCGTGAGCTCCTGACCGATCACGATTTCCCCGGCGACGATGTGCCTGTTATCAAGGGTTCGGCGCTTCAGGCGCTCGAGGGTGAGGGTGAGGAAGCTACGGCGCCGATTGCCGAGTTGATGGAGGCGCTGGACGACTATCTCCCCGAGCCAGAGCGTGAGGTGGATAAACCGTTCCTGATGCCGGTGGAAGACGTGTTCAGCATAAAGGGGCGCGGAACGGTTGGCACCGGGCGCGTTGAGCGCGGCGTTGTTACCGTCGGCGACGAGATTGAGATGGTGGGGTTGACCACGGAGACGCGTAAGACCGTCGTTACTGGAGTGGAGATGTTCCGCAAAACTCTCGACACTGGCCAGGCCGGCGATAATGTAGGGATTTTGCTTCGCGGAGTTGAGAAAGACGAGCTTACCAGGGGCCAGGTTCTTGCAAAGCCCGGTTCGATAACCCCGCATACGAAGTTCAAGTGTGAGGTTTATATTCTGAAAGGCGAGGAAGGCGGGCGTCACACACCGTTTTTTGACGGCTATCGCCCTCAGTTTTATTTCAGGACGACGGATGTTACCGGTAACGTCAAGTTGCCCGAGGGCAGGGATATGGTGCTGCCGGGTGACAACGTGAGCCTGGAGGCTGAATTGATCGAGCCCATCGCCATGGAAGAGCAGCTTCGTTTTGCTATCCGTGAGGGCGGCAATACTGTCGGAGCCGGCGTAGTTACAGAGATAATCGAATAAAAACAGGTGCGTATTATGAGGCTGGAACTGACATTGCAGTGCGATGAGTGCAAGGAACAGAATTACCGCACTTCGCGGAACCGGGACGGAGTGGAAAAGATTAATATCAAGAAATACTGTTCCAGGTGCCGCACGCGTACCCTGCATAAGGAGAAGAGGAAGTAGCCTGGTTTTTGCCGCCGTGGTAGTGCTTTCCGCATGAGCGACTACGTTTATTTCGGTTCCTTGCTCTTACCTGTCTATACAGGCCCTGCCTGCAGGCGGGGCCCGGTGAAATAAACGGGTTGACAGGCCAGTAGCTCAACCGGCAGAGCACCGGTTTCCAAAACCGGCGGCTGGGGGTTCGAGTCCCTCCTGGCCTGCCAGACTCGCTGAATAAATACACCGTTCGTATGGTGCGTTAACGGAATTAAATTTTACCTGAATGTAATATGCAGCTAAAACCCTATAAACCCGCACAGGGCGTGTATGCCAGGTTATCGCTTGTGGCGGTGGCCGCGGTTCTGCTTTTTTTTGCCGGTTGGCGCACGACACGGTTTGTCGGACTGGAGGAAGTCTTCAGTGTTTTGGGTATGAGCGTGCCTTACGGAGCGATATGGGGCACCGTAGTTTTCGTTATCTCCGGCTGCGTGGTCGCTTTGTTTTTGGGCGCCTTCAGGACCGGAGTGAAGGCCATTGACGTTGCAACGGCTAATTTTGTGGATCTTCTTATAGATACGGAAAGCGAGCTCAACAAGGTTGCATGGCCCGGCCGCGAAGAGCTTCGCCGTTATACGATCGTCGTGATAGTCTGCATTTTACTTATTGGAGGGCTTATTTACTCGGCCGATATAGTTATTTCTTATACTATGAGGGCTGTTGAAGTTTTGCCGTAAGTAAAGTGTCTGGGTCAGAGATTGCTATTATGCCGGTCCCCGCAGAGGGGGGTGGCCAGAAACACAATAACAGGGTAATAAAGTGCCTAATCAGTGGTATGTCATAAGAGTGCGGAGTAACAGGGAAGAGCAGGCAAAAGCCGGGCTCGAGAGGAACATAGAAGAGTCCGGGCTGGGAGATGTTGTGCCGTCTGTTTTGGTGCCGATGCAGCAGGTTGCCGAGATTCGCGGCGGCAAGCGAAAACAGGTTGAAAAAAAGCTTTTCCCGGGCTATGTTCTGATGGAGATCCGTCTTGACGAGGACGATCAGATACCTGATTCAATCTGGCATTTGCTCAATGAAACTTCTTCCGTCGGGGATTTTGTCGGGGGCGGGAAACCCGTTCCTTTGAGCAACGAAGAGGTGGCGCGGCTGCTCGGTCAGGCTGAAGAAGCCGAGGAAGAGGAGGCGGCCCTCGAGATAGAGTTTAAAGAGGGTGATATAGTTGAGATAAAAGAAGGGCCTTTTCACGATATGAAGGGGCATGTTGAGGAAGTAAACAGTGCAACGGGGCGCGTTAAGGTGATTATAAATGTTTTCAACAGGCCTACCCCGGTGGATTTGAATTACTGGCAGGTGGAGCCTGCGTAAACCTGATGTGAGTTTCCGAATAAATTATGGCAAAGAAAAAGAAAAAGAAAGCACAACCGAAGGCGGTTTTGAAACTTGAGGTCGTTGGAGGTCAGGCTAATCCCGCCCCCCCTCTGGGGCCGGCATTGAGCCAGCACAACGTCAACATAGGACAGTTCATCTCCATGGTGAACGAGAAAACCAGCGATCAGATGGGGGTTCCTTTGCCCCTGGAGGTCAGGGTATATCAGAACGGGTCATTCGAGTTTGACGTAAAGACGCCCCCGGCATCGTATCTGCTCAAGCAGGCCGCCGAGGTGGCCAAGGGCTCGGGGCTGACCGGCAAGGAATCCGTGGGTACGGTTACCCGGGATCAGCTGCGCGAGATAGCCGAGCGGAAAATGGAAGATTTGAATGCAAAGGATGTGGAAGCGGCAGCGAATATTATTGCAGGCACGGCTCGTAGTTGCGGCATCAGTGTGGTTGATTGACGAGACGCTGGCTGTTGGTGCGGATATAAAAAACCGGAGGTGTTTGGATATGGCAAAAAGAAGCAAAAGATACCGTGAGGCCCGGTCCAGGGTTGATACGGATAGGGAGTACGGCGTGGACGAGGCCTTGAAGATTCTCAAATCCTGCAAACATGCCGCTTTCAATGAAACCGTGGAGCTTGCATTGAAGCTGGGTATAGATCCGACCAACAGTGACCAGCAGATCAGAACCTCGGTCGGTTTACCGCACGGGACGGGTAAGTCGGTTCGGGTTGCAGTGTTTGCTGAGGGCGAGGATGCCGATGCCGCCGCCGATGCCGGAGCCGATGTTGTCGGCAGCGACGATCTCATAGCCCGGGTGGAAGATGGCTGGATGGACTTTGATGTTGTTCTGGCAACTCCGGCGATGATGCGAAAAATAGGAGGGCTGGGAAGATATCTCGGCCCGCGCGGGCTGATGCCGAGCCCTAAGAACGGCACGCTGAGAAGCGATATCGGGAAGGGTGTGGAGGAGTTTAAGGCCGGCAAGGTGGAACTTCGGAACGACAGCGGGGGCAATTTGCACGTCCCGGTAGGAAAGATTTCTTTCGATAGTTCAAAGCTTGAGGATAATATTAAGGAAATTTTTACCAGCCTCCAGAGTATAAGGCCGCCCGGTATGGGTCACGGGTTCTTCAGGAAGGCCGTGTTGACATCTACAATGGGGCCTGGGATAAGGCTGAAGGTCTGACCCCCGCCGGAGAAAAGGGCCCGGCTTTGTTAAGTGGCCTTTCATTTTAAGTCTATAGACCGGATAAAAATATGTCTCGAAAGCTAAAAGATTTAATGATACAGGAGTATACCGACAGGTTTTCAGACCTCGGCCGGTGTGGCTGCGTTGTTTTTGGTTATCAGGGTCTGGACGCCAACGCGACCGCCGAGGTGCGGCGATTGTTCGGTAAGCATGGCAGCGAAATGTTTGTCATACGAAACAGGTTGATGGCTCTGAGTTTGGAAGAGATAGGTATTCCGGAGCTGAAAAATTGTTTTCGCGGCCCAAGTGCCATAGTCAAGGGGGATGACCCGGTTCAGGCGGCAAAAGCCGTGGAAGCGGCTCGAAAAGAATATGCGGCTCTCACCGTATATGGGGGATACGCCGAGGGGAAATTGCTGGCGCAGGAGGATGTGGAAAGACTCGCCGACATACCGGATCGCGAAGTGCTTTTGAGTCGTACGCTGGGTCTTATCAGCTCTCCGGCACAGAGGTTTGTTAACGGGTTAAACAATGCGATGGTAAGATTTGTTTCCGTTGTCAACCAGCTGAAAGAGAAGAAGGAAGGAGAAGATTCAGCCGAATAAGAGCGGGTGCTTGTGCCGATGCCGTTTTGTCGTTTGCCGTTGTATTAATTATTTTTCAAGCTCCGTCTTGAAAAGGAATCAGGCGCTTATCGTGTTGGTTCGTATTGGTCTGTATCCATCCACAGGAAGGATGTTAATCACAAAGTTTCCTAACGGGAGATTGTTAAGATGACTGAAGCAGTAGAGGAAAAAAACGAACAGAAAGAATACTCGCCGAAGGTAACGGAGATTCTGGACAAAGTCGGTGAGTTCACCTTGCTTGAGCTCTCCGAGCTTGTGGAGGCTTTTGAAGAACGCTTTAACGTGCAGGCTTCTGCGGTGGGTGGTATGCCTGTCGGCGCCATGCCCGGCGCTGGTGCGGGAGCTGCGGCCGGTGAAGAAGAAGATGAAGAACCGGTAGCCTTCGACGTGGTTTTGAAGAGTTTCGGGGACAAAAAAATACAGGTTATCAAGGCGGTGCGTGCTGTCACGGACCTGGCGCTCAAGGAGGCCAAGCAGGTCGTTGAGGATGTCCCGGGGGCAATCAAGGAGGGTCTTCCCAGGGAAGAAGCCGACGAATGTGCCAAGACTTTGGAAGAAGCCGGCGGTACGGTGGAAGTAAAACCCGCCGAATAGCCTCTCCGATTGCAGTTTCGCAAAGCAGTTTGTTTGGGAAGGTCGGGTGTTTATGCGCGTCTTGTGCCGGACAATATGACGAATTGAATTTTGGGTGAGAGGATTTTATGGAAAAAAGGAACTTCTCAAAAGTTTCCAGCGGATATACGGTTCCGGACTTAACCGGTACGCAAAGGAACTCTTACGCTGAATTTTTACAACTCGACACACCGCCTGATCAGCGTCAGGACGTCGGTTTGCAGGCAGTGCTCAACGAAACTTTTCCCATAGAGAATGAGCAGGGAACCATTCGTCTTGAATGCCGGGGGTACACGCTCGGGCGCCCCAGGTACAGTGCCGGGGAATGCAGGCAGCTGGGGTTGACCTACGGGTATCCTCTGCACATCAATGCCAGGTTGCACAAGGATGATGAAGTGATCGACGAAATCGTGTACCTCGGCGATATGCCTGCCATGCTTGGTGGCGGAGAATTCATAGTAAACGGTGTGGAAAGAGTGCTCGTCATTCAGCTGCACCGTTCTCCGGGCTGCGATTTTTCCGAGGAAAGGTCCGGCGAGCGCACGCTTCATTCTTTTCGTTTGATCCCGGAACGCGGCAGCTGGATCGAGATGGAGGTTAGCAAGTCGGACGTGTTGAGTTGCCGGCTCGATCAGAGCGGCAAGATGCCCGCAACGCTTCTTCTGCGCACGCTGTCGGAGGATTTTGCCACCGATGATCAGTTGCTGAAACAGTTTTATGATACGGAAAAGGTGAATTTTACGAAGGGCACGGCGGCCGCCCGGTTGCGCGATAAAATCAGTGCTGTCACTGTTGAGCTTGAAGACGGTGACATGACCCTTGTAAGCGCCGGCGAGACTATTACCGATGAACAGGCACAGCAGCTGGCGCAGGCCGGGCTCTCGTCTCTCGAGGTCATAAGCGATTCCGGTGAGGTTGACATGTTGATAATCAACACGTTGCATGAAGACAAGGCGCGTGATTATCGCAGTGCTATCCGGGATCTGTACGGCAGACTGCGTCCGGGCACTCCCTTTAATTTCGAAAAAGCGCAGGAGATGCTGTGCGATAAATTTTACGATCAGAACCGCTATCGATTGGGAGAGGTGGGGCGTTTTCGCATGAATCGGAAGTTCGGCGTCAATATACCATCGGATTACCAGATCCTTCGACCGGAAGACGCAATACAGGCTGTTCGGTATTTGATGGGGTTGCGCCGAGGCGAAGGTTTTATCGACGATATCGATCATCTCGGCAACAGGCGTGTCAGAAGCATCGGCGAGCTTTCCGGGGATGAACTGAGGAGGGGGCTACTGCGCCTCGTCAGAACTGCGCAGGAGCGGATGAGTTTCAAAAAGAGTGAAAAAATTACGCCCCGGAGCCTTATCAATGCCAAGGCGGTGAGTTCATCGCTTAACTATTTTTTCGGCCGCAGCGAATTATCACAGATAGTGGATCAGGTCAATCCTTTGAGCCAGCTTACCCACGAGCGGCGCTTGAGCGCTCTGGGCCCCGGAGGGTTAAACCGCAAAAGGGCCGGGTTTGATGTAAGGGACGTTCATATTTCACATTACGGGCGCATCTGCCCCATTGAAACGCCGGAAGGCACCAATGTAGGGTTGATCACCTCGCTCGGTTCATACGTGCAGGTTGACCAATATGGTTTTCTTGTCACGCCTTATCGGGTTGCCCGCGAAGGTAAACTGACCGGTGAAATACATTATCTTCGCGCCGATCAGGAGGAGAAGGTTTACATTGCTCCGGCCGATCAGAGTATCGAAGGGAAAGATCCGTCCAGCGTGGTTATGGCGCGTTTCGGCGGCGATTTTCTCGAAGTTCCGCTGGAAAACGTAAATTATGTAGATGTGGCCCCCAACCAGATGGTGGGTATAAGCGCCAGTCTGATTCCGTTCCTTGAACATAGCGATGCCAACAGAGCTCTTATGGGCTCGAACATGCAGCGCCAGGCCGTGCCGCTGCTGACATCCGAACGGCCGATAGTTGCAACCGGTCTTGAGGCGGATGTCGCTAAAAACTCGAGCCTCGTGGTAAAGGCTAAGAAGTCGGGTAAAGTGACTTATGTGGATGCCTCAAAAATTGTTATTGACGATGAAGATGAGTACGGACTGAAGAAATTTCTGAGCCTTAACCAGAACACAAGCCTGAATCAAAAACCCATTGTCAGGATAGGGGATAGCGTTGAGGAAGGAGAAGTTATAGCCGACGGCCCCTCCAGTTCGGGGGGAGAGCTGGCGCTGGGCAAGAATTTTTTGACCGCGTTTATGGCGTGGGAAGGGTATAATTTCGAAGATGCTATTTTGATCAGCGAAAAGATCGTTCAGGACGATGTTTTTACATCGGTGCATATTGAGTCGTTCGAGACAGTCGTGCGCGAGACAAAGCTGGGCAAGGAAGAGTTTACCCGGGACATACCCAACGTTGCCGAGAGTCAGCTTGCACATCTGGATGAGAACGGTATAGTTCAGGAGGGCACCTGGGTTCGTTCGGGCGATGTTCTGGTCGGGAAAGTCACGCCCAAGGGCAGGAGCGAGCTTTCACCGGAAGAAAAGCTGCTTTACGCTATTTTTGGTAAGGCCGGAGAAGATGTAAAAAATGAATCGCTTAAACTGGCCGGTGGCGCAGATGGCGTGGTGGTTAAAACCGAGCGTTTCAGGCGCCGTTCACACCTCACAGACGAGGAGAGGGCTGAGAATGACCGCAAAAAGGCTGAACTGAAGGAGGGCTACGACGCCAAAATTGCAGGCCTTTTCCGTAAAGCGCTCCATGCCGTGAGCGATATCGTCGGCAGTCCGGTGATTGACAAAAATACTCAGCAGACATTCCAGATAAACGATGGGATGGACAACGAGACTATAGCCGGCATGGCGGAAGAGTTCAATGTCGGACAGATTAATTTCGGTGGCAAGCGTATCAACAAACAGGTGCACGCTGTTTTTGAGCCTTACGCTGAAAAGATAGACGGCTTGCTTGCCGAACGTGACGACAGGCTCAACCGTATGGGGCATGGAGATGAACTGCCGAGCGGCGTTCTTGAGATGGTAAGGGTTCATATCGCGACCAAGCGAAAACTCGGTGCGGGAGACAAGATAGCCGGCCGCCACGGTAACAAGGGCGTGATTGCCAGAATATTGCCGGAAGAAGATATGCCGTTTCTCGAAGACGGCACACCGGTGGAGATTGTTCTGAATCCGCTCGGAGTGCCGAGTCGAATGAACGTGGGCCAGCTCCTTGAAACCCATCTGGGCTGGGCGGCCAAAACGCTCGGTTTTCAGGCGATCACCCCTGTTTTTGACGGGGCGACTGAAGAAGAAATACAGGAGCTTTTAAAATCCGCCGGTCTGCCCGAGGATGGACAGGCTACCATGTATGACGGGCGAACCGGTGAGGCTTTCGACCAGAATGTGACCGTAGGGTATATGTATATGCTCAAATTAGACCATCTTATCGAGGAGAAGGTTCACGCACGAGCTACCGGGCCTTATTCGCTTATCACCCAGCAGCCATTGGGTGGCAAGGCAAGATACGGCGGTCAGCGTTTCGGTGAAATGGAAGTCTGGGCGATTGAAGCTTACGGTGCGGCTCACGTGCTGCAGGAACTTCTTACCGTCAAAAGCGATGATGTTGACGGACGGACGAAAACATATGAGTCCATGGTTAAGGGAACGAACGTTCTTGAGGCCGGCGTGCCGGTCGCCTTTGAAGTGCTTGCGAATGAAATCAGAGGTCTCGGGCTGGATCTGAGGTTGGAAAAAGGTTCGTTGTAAAAAGCGGGACGGCTGAGTCCTTACTTAATTCATCGATCACATCAACATCGGCAACTTGTAAATATTCGGCAGTCCACGTTTCATCTGTTCGTAAATACTCAGTTAGCCAAATTTGTTTGCGCGTTTACCCGTAGGGGCGAAAAATCTTTCGCCTTTTCCATGCATTCATGGGACGTTTCGACGCAGGGGCGAAAGATTTTTCGCCCCTGCAAGCCGGGTTTGAGACGTGGTTCACTGAATATTTAACTTTTCAGAATCGAGTGATGCAGTAATCGAAGGGGGGATAATATAGTATGCCTGCAGAGGGATATGACCGCATAAATGAAGTGGAAAGCGTGCGAATATCTTTGGCTTCGCCAGAAGAAATTCGTACCTGGTCCTATGGCGAGGTGAAGAAGCCGGAGACCATTAATTACCGCACATATCGTCCGGAACGCGACGGCTTGTTCTGTGAGCGCATATTCGGCCCCGAGCGTGATTGGGAATGCAGTTGCGGCAAGTACAGAGGTATGAAACACAAGGGGATAGTTTGCGACAGGTGTGGTGTGAAGGTGACTCACAGCAAGGTCAGGCGCAAGCGTATGGGGCACATCAATCTTTCGGCGCCTGTGCTTCACATATGGTTTTTCAAAAGCATGCCTTGCCGCATTGGCAATCTGCTGGATATAAAAGCTTCGGAATTAAACCGTATCGTATATTTTCAGAATTTTATCGTCACAGATCCTAAAGATACGCCTCTGAAATACAAACAGATGCTTACCGAGGATGAATACCGCCAGGCTTCGGCGGATTATGGGGAGAGAAGTTTCGAGGCGGTTATGGGGGCTGAAGCGATCAGGAAGCTGCTGCGTGATCTTGACCTTGAGCAGCTGTGTACGGAACTGAGGATGGAATTGAAGGAAGCAGGCTCCAAGGCAAGGCGCAATCAAATTGTCAAACAGTTGAGCGAAGCCGATGCCCTGCGAAAGAGCAAAAACAAACCGGAATGGCTGGTGCTCGATGTGATTCCGGTCATCCCGCCCGATCTCAGGCCCCTTATATTGCTCGAGAGCGGCAATTTTGCATCCAGCGATTTAAATGACCTCTACCGGCGCATTATCAACAGAAATAACCGGTTGAAGAAAATGATACAACTAAATGCGCCTGAGGTGATAATACGCAACGAAAAACGTATGCTCCAGCAGGCCGTCGATTCGCTATTTGACAACAACCGATGCAAAAGGCCTGTTCTCGGCAGCAGTAATCGGCCGCTGAAGAGTCTGACCGATATGATCAAAGGCAAACAGGGCAGGTTCAGGGAGAATTTGCTCGGCAAGCGGGTCGATTACTCCGCCCGCAGCGTCATAGTGGTGGGGCCGGAACTAAAGCTTCACCAGTGCGGTTTGCCAAAAAAGATAGCAAAGGAACTTTACCAGCCTTTTATCATCAGAGAGCTTAAAACTCGTGGCATAGCCGATAGCGTGAAGGCGGCAAAAAAAGAACTTCAAAACGAAACGGACAGGGTGTGGGACGTGCTGGAGGATGTGATAAAAGGCCACCCGGTTCTTCTCAACCGCGCTCCAACGCTTCACCGCATGGGCGTACAGGCTTTTGAGCCCGTTTTGGTGGAGGGCAATGCCATACAACTACACCCGTTGGTGTGCCGTGGTTTCAATGCGGACTTCGACGGCGATGCCATGGCCGTCCACCTGCCTCTCAGCGTCGAGGCGCAGGTTGAGGCAAAGACAATGATGATGGCATCGCATAATGTTTTTTCGCCACAGGACGGTTCGCCGCTTATCAGCCCCTCACAGGAAATTGTGCTGGGCTGCTATTATCTTTCTCTTGAGCCAAGAGACGGTGAGAAGAAACGGGCACACGAATTTGCGGATGAAAAGGAAGTTCTTGCCGCTTATGAGAACGGTAAACTGAAATTGCACGATCGGGTCAGCGTGCGCACGCAAAGAGAAGAGATTGTTGAAAAACAGGGCGGTTTCATTATGCCCCTGGAAGGAAGAAGATTGAATACCACGGCCGGGCGCGTTCTCTTTAACGAGATAGTGCCGGAGGGTATGCCTTTTTATAATTGTCCCCTGGACGGCTCCGAGCTCGGACGGATAATCGATGATTGTCACCATAGAATCGGACGTCAGGGTATGATTGAAATGATCGACGACATGAAAGATATCGGATTCAGAAATGCTACCCGGTCCGGTGCTTCAATGGCTATGCGCGATTTGTGCTCGGCCCCCGACAAAAAGAAAATTCTGAAAAAAACACAGAAAAATGTTGATAAAATATCCGAGCACTACCGACAGGGTGCCATCACCGATGTTGAAAGGAAACAGAGGGTTATAGATGAGTGGAATAGTGCCACCGAGGCTGTCTCAAAAGAGGTTACAAACGCCCTTGAAAATGACATGAGAGACGGCAAGCCCTATAATAATCCGGTCAACATGATGCTTGCATCCGGTGCACGGGGAAAAGGACAACAAATCAGCCAGCTCGCCGGCATCAGGGGACTGATGGCCAAGCCGGGCGGTGAAATTATCGAGACGCCCATCCGTGCGAATTTCAGGGAAGGTTTGAGCGTTCTGGAATACTTCAGCTCAACTCACGGCGCTCGAAAGGGGCTGGCCGATACCGCGCTAAAAACGGCCGACAGCGGTTATCTTACGCGCCGTCTTGCCGATGTGGCGCAGAATGTGATTATCTCTGAAGATGACTGCGGAACTGCAAATGGTATCACCAAAGAACCCGTGATCCGTGGCGATAAGATAGAAGTTCCCCTGCGAGAGATTATCACAGGAAGGATCGCGCGTGATACGTTTATTCATCCCATCACCGATGAAATAATCGTGCAGGAAAATAGCCTGATTGATGAAAATGCCGCGCGAGGCATTGAAGATTACGACGACAGAATGAAGATAAGAGTGCGCTCTCCGCTCACATGTCAGAGTTCGTCGGGGATTTGCGCCATGTGCTACGGTATGGACCTTTCGAGGAAAAAAATGGCGGAGCTGGGGTTGGCAGCCGGTATAATCGCGGCCCAGTCAATCGGTGAACCCGGCACCCAGCTTACCATGAGAACATTCCATACGGGCGGCGTGGCCATGGGCACGAGCGGCGAGGGAAAAATAGAGGTCGCTCGTGGCGGGAAAGTCCGGTTTGAAAACCTGAAAGTGGTTAAGACCCAGGACGGGCGCAATATAACCATCAGCCGTGAAGGCGAGATAGTTCTTTACGATGAGAAAAACAGGGACGCCGAGCGCCACAACATCCCGAAGGGCGCTGAAATAACCGTTGAAGAAAATGAGGTGGTAAAAAAAGGCGAGTTGCTGGCACAATGGGATGTGCACTTCACGCCTGTCATCAGTGAAGTGGACGGTAAGGTGCACTATGAGGATATCATCGAGGGCAAAACGCTTCGTATCGAACGTGATGTGGCGCATGGGACCACGCGAAAGGTTATAATGGAGCACGAAGGCGATGTCCACCCGCAGATACTTATCGAAGGAGAGGACGGTGATATAAAATCACTCGAGCCTATCCCCGAGAAAGCTATTGTCGAGGTCGAGGAAGGGCAGACTATTGCCGCCGGCACGCGTCTGGCCAGGTGCCTGAGAGAGGTCAGGGGCACGCAGGATATTACCGGCGGCCTGCCGCGCGTAAATGAATTGTTTGAAGCTCGAAAGCCGCGAAATCCGGCACTAATGAGTGAAATCGATGGGGAGGTTACCGAGATAGACAGACGGCGCGGCAGAACGGTGATAACGATCGTCGATCCTCAGACGGGTTATGAATCCACCCACGAAGTGCCGGTCGGAAAACATATGCGTGTTAATAAGGGCGATCTGGTGGAGGCGGGAGAACCGCTCGTAGAAGGTCCACTGGTGTTGCAGGACATTCTTAGAATCAGCGGACAGGAGGCCCTGCACAGTTATATGCTGGATGAAATCCAGACGGTCTATCGCTCTCAGAACGTAACCATAGATGATAAGCATATAGAGGTGCTCATCTCGCAGATGGCGCGCCATATGAAAGTGCGCTCCGCAGGTGATACGGAATTGATACCGGGTATGTTCGTGGATAAATTTCAATTGATTCAAGTCAACCGGAAGGCGGAAGAGCAAGGCGGCGAGCCGGCTACGGCTGAGCCGATGCTGCTCGGGATAACGAAAGCAGCGCTGCGCAGCGATAGCTTTATCAGTGCCGCTTCCTTCCAGAATACCACTCGCGTGCTGACTCAGTCCGCACTGGCCAGCAAACAGGACAAATTGACCGGCCTGAAGGAGAACGTGATTCTTGGGCATCTCGTACCGGCCGGCACGGGTTTCCCTGAATACGTCAAATCGGGTTACGAACAGGTTTCAGCACCGGATCCTCTGAAGCAGCTTGAAAAAGGTACGCAATAACGTTATAATGCTTATTTCAAATGACAGGATAAGGAGAAAATAATGCCGACGATCAATCAGTTGATTAGAAAGGGACGTCAGAAAAAAACAAAGAAGGATAAATCCCCGATGCTGGAGGGTTCCCCCCTTAAAGCGGGTGTTTGCCTTCACGTGACAACGCGCACGCCTAAAAAACCAAACTCGGCACTCAGAAAAATAGCCAGGGTTCGGCTCAGCAACGGCCGGGAGGTAACGGCTTATATTCCGGGGGAGTCACACAATTTGCAGGAGCATAATATCGTTCTTGTCAGGGGGGGGCGGGTCAGAGACCTGCCGGGCGTTAGATATCATGTAGTCAGAGGCGCCCTGGATACTGCCGGAGTGGCCGATCGCAAGCAGAGCCGGTCCAAATACGGTGTGAAAAGTTCGTAAGTAATTCCACTTGAAATATCCTTTTATAACGGAATGGTATAGAAAATGGCGTTGAAGTTTAAAAGCACGGAGAGATTCCTGAAGCCGGATCCGGTCTATAACAGCAGGATCGTCAGCAAGTTTATCGGTTCCCTTATGCAGGGTGGTAAACGGAGCGTTGCTGAAAAAATATTTTACGATGCCATGGCGATTGTGGAAGAACGGATTGCCGATGAAGGTGCCGGTAAGGTTTTCGAGCAGGCGATCGACAACGTAAAACCTGTGGTAGAGGTACGGTCTAAAAGAGTGGGGGGGATGACCTACCAGGTGCCTACAGAAGTGTCCCCAAAACGAAGGACTTCTCTGGCTATTCGCTGGATCCTGGAGGCTGCAAACGGGGTTAAAGGCCGGCCCATGCACGATAAGCTTGCCAATGAAGTGATTGACGCCTACAATAAACAGGGCACGTCTTACTCAAGACGGGAAAATACACACCGAATGGCCGAGGCAAACAGGGACTTCGCACACTTTTCAAGGTGACGGTCGGTCTGTCGTCAGGCCCGAAGGGCCGACTGATTAACCTGCCTGCGCCGCAGCGCGGCAGGCAGGTAGCCCGGCGCAAGCCCCGGGGAACAGGCACGAAAGACAGAATAGAGCCCCGGAGGGGCGATTCAAAAGGTAGTTCGAAACCGGGCGAATACCTTTCTTGAGTCTCCCCTTCGGGGCTCTTTTTTGAGCAGGCTTTCGGCTCGCGTTGCAAACTGAGTATAGGACTTATGGGACCTATAGGTCCTATATGCTCCCGCATACCGAGACCGCCGGCAGTTGTGTCACAGACTCGCAACTAAATAAAAAACGATACCGATAGCGATGCGTCGGATCAGGGCCTCGGCTGTAATGCAAGAAAACGCGCCTTACTGAATATCTACCTTGATTCAGGTCTTCAAATCTGGTATTATCTTACAGCAAAAGTTATCCCGCTTATTTCACGCGTTTCCAGCCTGCCTGCTGCAGGCAGGCGGTGCAGCTGCGCGAAAGGCAAGTGCCGCCTGCCTGTGCGTGTGCGCACGCAGACAGGCTGTATTCATATACGCGAAGCGCAGCCTGGCAAAGCAGATGCGCCGCTGGGAATGCGCCCGAAGGGCCTGCCTGCTGCAGGCAGGTAAACCGCCTTTTTTGAGGCTAAAATACAGAGTGTAAATTTCCAAAACGTCAAAAGTGCCCTGTAAGGTAAAACATAATAGTTGTTTATATTAATTCTTGTCGTTGGTTTATGAAATAAGCGAGTTACGATTTTTCGTTACTATGCGTCTGTTTCACTGTTGTTTATCGCGGACATGGCAAAATCCACAGATCTGAATAAGTTTCGTAATATAGGTATTGCCGCTCATATCGATGCGGGCAAGACCACCGTCACCGAGCGGATACTGTATTATGCCGGTCGAACCCACAGGATGGGCAATGTTGACGACGGCACCGCGGCTATGGACTGGAAGCCGCAGGAACAGGAACGCGGCATAACCATAGTTTCGGCAGCCACTTCCTGTTTTTGGCAAAACGCACTCGACAGGGAGGCAGGAAAAAAACACAAACATCAGATCAATATAATCGATACGCCCGGACATGTCGATTTTACTGCTGAAGTTGAGCGTTGCATGAGGGTGCTGGACGGCGTAGTTGCGGTATTCTGCGGGGTCGGGGGGGTGGAGGCGCAAAGCGAAACCGTCTGGCATCAGGCCGAAAAATATAATATACCGCGAATTTGTTTTATCAATAAGCTGGATCGGCCGGGCGCTGACCCTTACAGGGTTGTCGAAGATGTCCGTGAAAAACTTGCCGCCAATCCGGTTTTGATCCAGCTGCCGGTGTATGAAGCCGATGAATTTGTAGGGGTGATAGACCTTCTGGATCGTAATGTGTTCTATTATGAGGAGGCGTCCCTGGGAGCAAGTTATGAGATTTTGCCTGTTTTGGAGGAAAGGAAAGATGAAGTGGAACAGCACCGTGAGGCGTTAGTTGAGCGCGTTGCCGAAGAAGTTGACTGGCTGGAGGATAAATATCTGAGCGATGAACAAATAACTTCCGCTGATATAAAAGCCGGGCTCAGGGAAGCATGCGTGAAAAATGCCCTTCAGCCCGTTTTTTGCGGCGCCGCCCTGAGAAACCGGGGGGTTCAGCCTCTCATGGACGCTATTTGTGATTATCTGCCTTCACCCCTTGAAGCATACGCGACCATCGGAACTCATACGAAGACAGGCAAAACCGTTGAGAGGCATGCGGAGTCCGGCGATCCTTTCAGCGCCATGTTGTTTAAGGTTCAGAGCGAAAAACATGGCGACCTCTTTTTTCTCAGAGTTTATAGCGGGAAATTCAGGGCGCGTTCCCGCGTTTATAACGCCAACCAGGACAGGATGGAGCATGTTCAGCAGATATACCGGATGCATGCCGATCAGCGTGAGCAGGTGCAGGAGGCGGGCGCCGGCGAGATAGTCGCAGCTATGGGGCTGAAGATGTCGGTTACCGGTGATACTCTGTGTGATAAGAAAAACCCGGTGGTTTTTGAACGCATGAATTTCCCCAACACCGTGGTGTCTATGGCCATTGAGCCAAAGACACAGGCTGAAAAGGGGCGGATGGACGATGCTTTGGAAAAGCTGACCAGAGAAGATCCGACATTTCAGGTAGGTGTGGAGAAACAGACCGGGCAGCTGCTCGTGAGCGGTATGGGGGAGCTGCATCTGGAGATTATAAAAGACAGGTTGTTGCGTGAGTTCAACGTCGATGCGAATGTCGGGGCGCCGCGCGTCTCCTACAGGGAAAGTATCAGGGAACCGGTCTCGATTGAAGAGGTCTTCAGCAGGGAAAGCGAGGGCAGGGGGCAGTTCGCCCGTGTCATGATGCGTTTCGAGCCTGACAGCGAATCGCAGGGCATCAGGTTTGTTAACGAAGTTGATCCGGATCTATGCCCCTCTCATTTCGCACGTGCGGTTGAACGCGCCCTGATCGGCTCGGTTGCAGGTCCTATTTTCGGCTACCCTCTCATATATATGAAAGCCGTGCTGCTGGGTGTGGAAACTCATCCTGTAGATTCCACCGAACTTGCTTTCGAGGCGGCCGCCGGCCGTGCGCTGAGGAATGCGCTGGCCGAGGCCGATGTGGAGCTGCTCGAACCATACATGCGTATCGAAGTTGTGGTGCCAGAGCCAAATATGGGCGATGTTATATCGTATATAAGCACCTGTCGGGGGGAGGTAAAAGACATAGGTTCGCGCTCGAAATTGAGAGTAATACGTGCGCAGGCGCCTCTTTCTAAGCTGTTCGGCTTTGCAGGGAATCTGCGTTCGCTCACGCAGGGGCGGGGCAGTTACAGCATGGAACCTTTTGCTTACAAAACCGTTCCGGACGATGTGCGGGAATCATCCGGCCTGCTCTGACCCGCATGTTTTTAAAAACAAAAATCAAACCATACAGGTTCTTTTTACCATACGCCTATGCCTGCCAATTTCAAAGCGGTTGTCTTTGATCTCGACGATACACTTTACGACTGCAGCGGGAGCCTGATCGCCGCTTCACGCCGCAGGGCCGCGGCGGCACTTGTGGAGGGGGGGCTGCCGTTGACCGTGGATGGGGCGGTAGATCTGCAAAACCGGCTTTCGGATGAATACGGACCGCATTTCCTTGTTTTTGATGAGATAGGGCGTCGCTACAGCCTTGGTGAAGAAGTGCTAGCCAGTGCGTATAAAGCGTACAATACGGAGCAAATCGATGCCCCTATTGCCCTGTTTCCTGATACACTTTCGACTCTTAAACAGCTGCGGGAAGGCGGTCTTAAGTGTCTTCTGCTCACCGTCGGCCATCATATGCGACAGAAGGCGAAAATCCGCAGGCTCGGCCTTGAAGGAGAGTTCGACGATGTGTTGATAAACGATTACGACCGCGGATCAGTCATGAGCGAATGCCTGCGCTACTTGCTTCAGAAACATAATCTTAAACCGCACGAAGTTTTGATCGTGGGCGACCGGCCCGGTGAAGAGATACGTTACGGCAATGAATTGGGCGCTTTTACCGCTCAGTTTATGCACGGGCGTTTCAGGCTGGCAGAGCCCCGCGATAGTTTTGAAGTGGCCGATTACAGAATATCCAGCCTTTTTCAGATCCCCGCTATTCTGAAGCTGGCCTCCGTGGGCAAGACGCCGGACAAGCTGAGTATAGTCGCTCTTGGCGGAGGAACGGGCCTGCCGGTGGTGCTGGAGGGTTGCAGAACTTATTGTGACAGCCCTGCGGCCATTGTGGCCGTTACCGACTGCGGGCGTTCAACTGGGCGTTTGAGAGATGAACTTGGAATCCTTGCGCCGGGTGATATACGCAATTGCCTGGTGGCGCTGAGCGAGCCGGGAGAGAAGGAATTTCAGATCAACAGGCTCTTTCAATATAGGTTCAGGAATGGTTCGCTCGAGGGTATGAGCCTCGGCAATCTGCTGATTGCCGCCATGACCGAACTGGACGGCGGTTTTGAAAAGGGTATAAATACCATAGGCAATCTCTTGAGTATTAAGGGCCGGGTGCTTCCTTCAACTGTTACCGATGCCCATATAAGCGCCGAACTTGTCGATGGGTCAATTGTCAGCAACGAAGTCGCCGTGTCTGCTTCCGGGAAGGCCCCCATCAGAAAAGTTTTTTTACAACCGGAGGATATTGAAGCGCCGGCCGGTGCGATAGAGGCGATTGAGAACGCGGATATAATCGTGCTGGGACCGGGCAGTCTCTTTACCAGCGTGATGCCCAATATACTTGTGCCGGGTATAAGGGGGGCTATTGAGCACAGCAGCGCCGTTATTTGCTATATATCAAACATCGTAACGCAGCCGGGCGAAACAGACAACTTTAATGCTTCAGACCACTATCGAGCCGTCAAGGCCCATCTTGGCTCGGACAGGATAGACGCTGTGATTGTCAACTCCGAGAAGCCGGGCAGTGAGATACTTGAAAAATATAAGGAAGAGGGCGCCGATTTGGTCGAAGCCGATCCCGGACTGGATGCGCTCGGCGTTAAGGTGATAAAAACCGATTTGTGTGAAGCTCGCAGGGAACCGAGGGTGGTCTGGGAAAAACAGGATTTGATGCGCCACAATCCGGATAAGCTGGGCGATGCCGTTTGCAGAATTTTTGCCGGTTTATTATAGGTCCGGTGTAAGTCCTCAGTGAACCACGTGTGTATGCGCATATACCGTTTGGGCGAAATGTCTTTCGCCCTTTTTAGGCATAAATATTTGCAAGGGAGTGCTGGTGCCTTCATGTCAAACAAAGCAGACGGGGGGAAATGGTATTCAGGTGGTCTTCGCTTCTGTTGTCTCAGGTGCGGCAGGTGCTGCCGGGGCGAGCCGGGATATGTATGGGTGCAGCCGGACGAGGTGCGGGCCATGGCAAAAGCTTCCGGCATGGATGTCGGGGCATTCCTTAAGCGTTATTGCCGGAATGTAGGCGGCAGGATAAGCTTGATCGAGTATGCCGGCGGGGACTGCGTTTTTTTCAGTCCGTCCGGATGCATGATTTACCCGTCGCGGCCCCGCCAGTGCAGAACTTTTCCTTTCTGGCCACATCTGCTGGCATCAAAAACAGCATGGGAGAAAGAAAAAAAACGATGCCCGGGCATAGGGCGGGGGCCCTTGTTCAAGCCCGAAGATATAGAAGCGGTGACGTCGGGACGGCAATGAGGAATTAGGAATGAAGAATTAGGAATTAGGAATCAACGGCAACGGCGGGACGGCAATTAAGAATTAGAAATGTGGAATTAGTATCTTATTTGTAATTATCTTGTTTTATTGGCAAATAGATTAATTTGAGACGCTGTAAGTGTCGCTTACATAAGAATTAAGAATTAGAAATTAGGAATGAGGAATCAACGGCAACG
>PWZK01000097.1 GCA_003567495.1 Candidatus Brocadiaceae bacterium | reverse complement strand
TCACTGAATACTTGCCGACACGTGTTATTCGTCCCGGCGTTGCCGTTTTCTTAGCCTTTGTCTTTGCCTTTGCCGTAGTCTTTGCTGTTATATTTAATTCTTTTCAAGTTAGTTTCTGAAAAGAATTACAGGCTATGACCTGTCAGGATTTATACTCATCAGGAACTCTGCGTTGTTCTGGGTCTGTTCCAGCCGATCACGCAGCACTTTCAGCCCTTCTATCGGGCTCATATCGTTGAGCATGCGGTGGAGCAGATGCACCCTGCGCAGTTCCTCGGGATCCATGAGCAGCTCCTCGCGCCTGGTTCCGCTGCTGGTGACATCTATGGCGGGGAAAATACGTCTGTCGGACAGATTTCTGTCCAGGTGAAGTTCCATGTTCCCCGTGGCTTTGAATTCTTCGTAAATCACCTCGTCCATCTTGCTGCCGGTATTGACCAGGGCGGTTCCTATAATGGTGAGGCTGCCGGCTTCTTCGGTATTTCTGGCACTGCCGAGGAACTTTTTTGGTTTTTGCAGCGCGGTCGACTCCACACCACCGGAAAGGATGCGCCCGCTATGGGGGACTTCATTGTTGTGTGCCCGTGCCAGCCGCGTAATTGAATCCAGAAATATAACGACATCGTGGCCGTATTCAACCATGCGCCGGGCCTTTTCCATTACCATATTGGTTACCTGTATGTGACGAGAGGGTGGTTCGTCGAAAGTCGAGCTGATAACCTCTGCGGCGGGTACGGTCCGGGCCATATCAGTCACCTCTTCCGGCCGTTCATCAATAAGGAGCATTATAACGTAGCATTCCGGGTGATTTTTCAGTATGCCGTTGCCCATTTTCTGCATAAGTACGGTTTTTCCGGTACGCGGCGAGGCCACTATAAGACCGCGCTGTCCTTTGCCGATCGGCGTCACCATATCGACTATCCTGGTCTCGATAGCATCCTTTTCAGTCTCAAGGATAAGCCGCTTATCGGGATGCAGAGGGGTTAGGTCTTCGAACATAACCGTATCGGATATATCTTCCGGGTTCTTGAAATTTACCGCTTCCACCCTGAGGAGTGCAAAATATTGTTCGCGTTCTTTCGGAGGGCGGATCTGGCCCGATACGACATGCCCGGTGCGCAGCGAAAACCTGCGTATCTGGCTGGGCGATACATAAATATCGTCGGGCCCCGGAACATAGCTGTAGTCCGGCGAACGCAGAAAACCGAAGCCTTCCGGTAGTATTTCCAAAACGCCTTCGCCATACATCTTTCCTTTTTCTTTCACGCGTGATTTGAGCACTTCCACGATTAATTCCTGCTTTTTCAGACCGGCGAAGCTGCCGATTTTTTCTTCACGCGCTACCTTTTGAAGTTCCTTTATGTTCATCTTCTGAAGTTTTTCGATGTGAAACTCAGTAGATGACGTAGATGAATTTTTCCTTTTTGCTTTTTTCATGGCCTCACCCGACTTCTTTTCGTTTGTTCCCGCTTTTCCCATTTTCTTAACCTCCTTTTTTATGAAAGACATCGATGAAAACGTTCTTTAATTATTTCCGTAACGACACCTTCAAGCTCCCGTATCGAACCGTGGTTGGGGATGACAATATCCGCCTTTTGTTTTTTCAGTCCCAGTGGCGCCTGCGCGTCCTCGCGGCGCAGAAGTTCTTTTTCGTCCCATCCTCTCTTCCTGCCGGCAAGCTCTATGCGTTCCTGTAGCGACCTCTCTACAAACATGAGATCGGTACAAAACCTCTTATCCAGCCCGGTCTCCACCAGCAGGGGGGCGTCCAGAACTGTGGGATCGGGGCGTTCGGATACGCGCTTTGCAATAATATCCACTACTTCGGGCAGAATGATTGAGTTGAGCTCGGAAAGTTTCTCGCTGTCTTCAAAAACTAAATCGGCAAGGGCGGGTTTGTCCAGCGCCCCCTCTACCGTAAATACTGCTTCTCCGAAAGAGCTTCTCAAGGCTTCTCTTATCGGCTCAACGGCAAACAGGGAGTGAACTATCGCGTCCGCATCGATGCGGTGAAACCCGTGTTTGACGAATATATCGGCCACGACGCTCTTACCGCTGCAAATTCCCCCCATGATCCCGACCACCGGCCGGGGGTCTTTTTTTTCCCTCACACCTGCCATTTATTTTGCATCTTCCCAGTTTTTTCCGGAGGCAAAATCTACTTTCAGCGGGACGCCCAGGTCCATGGCGGACGTCATCTCCCGCCCGATAAAAGCCTTCATTTGGTGGAGTTTCTCGTCAGGGACCTCAAAAAGCAGTTCGTCGTGAATCTGAATTAACATGGCACTGCGCTTGCAGACTTTTTTCATTCCGGAATTGATATTTATCATGGCCTTTTTGATAAGATCGGCTGCGGAACCCTGAATAACGGAATTAACCGCCACCCTTTCTGCAGCGGCACGCACCGTGCCGTTGTCTTCAAGCCCGATGACAGGCCTTATGCGGCCGGCTATCGTTTTCACATATCCTTCCACGGACGCTTCGGATACAACTTCATCAATGAAATGCCTCACGCCCGGATAACGATCAAAATAGTCGTCAATAAACGCCTCGGCTTCTTCAACGGAAATGCCCAGGCTCCCGGCAAGTCCGTAACCGGTCTGGCCATACACTATGCCGAAATTAACCGCCTTGGCTTTGCGCCGCATCTCGGCGGTGACATCGTCCTCCCCGACACCATATACCTGGGCGGCCACGAAACTATGTATGTCTTTATTTTCTGTGAAAGCTGCCAGCAAGGTTGCGTCACCGGAAAAATGTGCAAGTATCCTGAGTTCCACCTGAGAATAATCTGCACTCAGAAATGACATGTCGCCTTCGGTAGGCACAAACCCCTTTCGTATGCGCCGTCCGAGAGAAGTTCGAATCGGAATGTTTTGAAGATTCGGATCACTGCTCGATAACCGCCCCGTGGCGGTGCCCGTTTGGTTGAAAGATGTATGTAAGCGTCCGGTGACTGGATTTATGAGCTCAATCAAAGCATCAGCGTAGGTGCTTTTCAGTTTGCTGACTTCGCGCCATTGCAGGAGATAATCCGCTATTTCGTATTCAGAAGCTAGTTCACTCAGGACCTTTCGGTCGGTAGCATACCCCGTCGTCCGCTTCTTCCCCCTGGGTTTTGGAAGAGAAAGCCGTTCGAACAGGATATCACTCAGCTGCCGGGGAGAATTGATATTGAATTCTACGCCTGCATAACAGTATACATTTTTTTCCAACCTTTGTAAAGTTAATGCCAATTCATCACTCAAGCGGCGCAAATATTCCCGGTCGATTCCTACACCCGCAAGCTCCATACGTGCCAGGACGTCTATAACGGGGATCTCCTGGTTTTTGAACACCTCATAAACATTACGTTCGCGCAGCGCCGGCAGAAGGATATTGCTGAGACGCAAGGCCAGGTCCGCATCCTCGCAGGCATAAAAGGTTATATCCTTCAGCGGAACCTGGTCCATCGTGCGTGCAGACTTGTCCTTTCCAATAAGATTTGTGATCGGGACCGGCCGGTAGTCAAGATGTTTTAACGATAATGAATCCAGTGAATGGCTTCGCCGGGTGGGGGACAGAATATGCGATGCTATCATAGTATCGCATACGATTCCGGCCGTTTTGATACCATGCGAGAGCAGCACCTTCATATCATATTTTAAATTCTGGCCGATTTTGCCCACATCCGCATCTTCCAGCACGCCCCGGAGCGTTTCGAGCCCTTCGCCGGCGGGACAGACTCTCTCCCCTTCCGGACCCATAAACGCTACATAAAAGGCGCTGCCCGCCTGCCAGCTGAAAGAAATTCCGACAACCCGGGCCGTATGCGGATCCAGAGAGGTGGTTTCCAGATCGAAGGCGAATGGCTCATGCTCCTTAAGCCGGGGGATCAGGCGATTCAAACCGTCCAGCGAATCCACAAGACGGTAGTCGGCCTTCACCGGTGCGACTTTGTCCGTATCTTCAGCGCCGGACGCCCGTGACTCCCCGCCGAAAAGCATGCCCTGGAAGCTTTTGGTTTCAGGCTCCTGCTTCGCTTCGCTCCTGTTTTTCTCAGCAAGTGAACGAAACCCCAGCGCTCTGAAAAACGCCTTCAGTTCTTCCGGAGGATGCGGGGCGACACGGCATTTTTCAATATCCAGACCGACCTGCAATTTGTCTTCGATAGTTACCAGTCGACGGCTCAGCTTTACCGTTTCGCGATTCTCCTGCAATCGTTTTCGCACGGCATCGCTGCGCACCTGCCGGAGGTTTTCATAAAGTTTATCTACGCTTCCAAACTGCAAAATCAGCTTCATGGCCGTTTTGGGGCCGATTCCAGGCACGCCGGGGATGTTGTCGCTGCTGTCGCCGCAAAGCGACATCATATCAATCACCTGGCCCGGCGCTATCCCGTAATTCTCTTTCATGCCGTCTACGTCGAGCATCACCTCTTTATTTTTATGAATGTGCAGTACTTTTATTCTCTCGTCAATGAGTTGTCTTACGTCTTTGTCGGTGGTTACAATTACCGCTTCAAGCCCCTCGCCGGCCGCTCGCCGGGCGACTGAGCCCATTACGTCGTCCGCTTCGTATCCCTCAACGGACAACAGGGGGATGCGATATTTCTCAAGCATTTCCTGCACCACGGGAATCTGGCGCTGCAGCGCCTCGGGCATCGGCTTGCGGGTGGCCTTGTAATCCTCATAGATATCGTGTCTGAATACTTTTCCCGGCAGGTCAGTGGCGGCGGCGATATAATCCGGCTTTTGCTCGCGTATGAGTTTATCCAGCATCCGAGCGAAGCCGTACACTGCGTTTACGGGTTCGCCGTCCGGGGAAGTAAGCCCCCGGATGGCATAAAAGGCCTGGTAAAGATACGAATAAACATCGATCAGATAAAGGTTTCTGGACATGTGATTCTCGGCTTCTTAAATTTTCTGAAAATGGCGGGC
>PWZK01000382.1 GCA_003567495.1 Candidatus Brocadiaceae bacterium | reverse complement strand
TGACCGCCGGCGACCCGGATATTGACACTACACTGCGAATACTTGAAAATGCCGAAAATGCAGGAGCCGATATGATTGAACTCGGATTTCCTTTCTCCGACCCGGTTGCGGACGGGCCTACTATCCAGGCATCCTATGCGAGGGTGCTGGAGAAAGGCGGCAGAAATGAGGATGTATTCAACCTGGTAGAACGTTTGCGTCGCAGTTCCGAGATACCGGTGGTAGCAATGATATCCTATACGCTGGTTTTTAAGATGGGGTTTGAAAAATTTTTAGATCGGGCGATTACCGCCGGTTTTGACGGAGCCACCATACCTGATCTGCCTGCCGAAGAGGCAAACCAGTTCGTGCCCTGCTGCAGAGAGGCGGGGTTTAATCTAATAAGCTTCGTCACACCCGGCACCACACCGGCCAGACGCCTCCGGCTGCTTGCCATGGCGCGAGGATTCATATATTATATCGCGGTATGCGGCATTACCGGTGAGCGAGAAAGCGTGCCGAAGGACCTGCGCGCCAATCTTGTGGAGCTTAAAAAAGAAACCGCGTTGCCGGTGGCGGTGGGTTTCGGGATATCCGGGCCACAACAGGCCCGTAAAGTTGCAGCGTTGGCGGAAGGCGTTATAGTGGGCAGCGCTATAGTGAGAAGGATAAACGAAAGCGCCGAAGCCGGCCGCGACCCGGCCGAAGACGCCCTGAGTTTTATCAGAGAGATGGCAGATGCCGTAAAAAGCTGAGACTACTTGAAAAAGCGTGTCGGCGACGCTGCCGGCGTCTTTTTATGTCCATGCAGTCCATTTTGTCCATATTAAATATGTTGTTTATGAAATATGCGGGTTAAATTTATGTCCTTAGAAAAAACCGCAGTTCTTGTCAGGTTGGCGCCGGTCGTTTGTATGTTGCTATTTGGTTCGGTGCTGCGGGCCGGTGAGCCCGCCGGCGTCGAGCCGGTGCCCCTGCCTGATTACGGGCGCCTGCAGGTACATCCGGTTCTTATGGACAGCGACGGAAAGGTGGGGATCTGGCAAGGTGAAGAACAGAAAGTCTTTATTTTCTCCGACGTGGCCGATATCAGGCAGGGCCCGCTGCGGCTTGTTGCCGAAAGAGCGGTGGTATGGGTGGAAAAGGATGCCGGACGGGTAATAGACATCAGCATCTATGCCGAAGGCCGCGGCATACCCGGCGAAAAAGCGGATCGGCCCGTCATAAAAAAAATGGAGGATTCAAGGACGCAGGCATCAGCCATGCACCTTCGGCTCAGGTCCTTGCAGGGTATAGCATGGGAATGTCCCGGCTACGAGATTCAGGATATAGATGCCGTTAGGTTGCACGCATATGCAGACGAGGTGATCGGACGAGGTGGAAGGGAAGAGTCATACAGCCTTGAACGGTTGCCCCAAATCGATATAGCCCCCGCCGATCCCCCGGCTTCGCCGATAGATACGTTTCGGGCCGACGAGGGCAAAATGTATATGCGCGAGGAGGAGAAAAAGTTGATCGGGGTATATAAGGGGAATGTGTACGGTTCGTACGGCAATGTGGAAATCAGTGCCGACGAGGCGGTTTTGTGGATAGATACAGATACCAGAGAATACAGCATATATGCCAGCGGCAATGTCATGCTGCGCAGGGGGGAGGGAGCGCGAGATGTGCTCGGACGCGAAGGGCTGGACGTTTTACGGGCGGATCGCATCTACGTGAACCCCGCCCTTGAACGCGGGCTGATCCATGCCCCCGAGATGCGCATGAGCGACGCAGAACGGGGCGAAACTTATGTGGTGCGCGGTGAAAAGGCGCATGTACTCGACAACGAAACGCTGCTGATTCGCAAGGCGGGCACTACAAACTGTCCGCACGGCATACCGCATTATGAGTTTCGGGCCGGAAGGCTGCAGCTTTTGCAGCAGCAATCGAGGCTTTTTGCTGCCGGATGGGATGTTTCGCTCGTTGCCGGCGAGCGGCAGCGAACGCTGTTCTGGCTGCCCTATCTCGGCATGAACCTGGACGATCAGACATACCTCCTGCGCAGCGCGTCGGGGGGCCGAAGCAGCGGGTTCGGCACCACTTTAAAAACGGAATGGGCGCCGGGCGACCTGGGGCTTAAACCCGATTGGATCGATAAGTGGCATGCCTCGGTCGATTATTATTCCAGGCGCGGCACGGGGCTGGGGACGGATATGAAATATTCTTTCGGCGCTCCGGCCGGCTTAAAACAAAGGGGTTCGCTTAAGGGCTATTATATTCACGACCGCGCAGATGAAGACGGTCTTGGCAGAGCGGTGCCTAAATCGGATCGGGGGTTGTTCCGGCTCCAGCACCGGGTCGATTGGGCGCCGGGCTGGAGGAGTGATATTGAATATGCCCATCTTTCCGATCATTCCTTTATGCGTGAATACTTTGAGAGTGACTTTTATTCGGATAAGGCGCCCGAGACCCGTGTTTTTAACCGCTACAGTGCAGATCACGTCTGGGGCGGGCTGCAGATAAAACATCGCAGCAATGATTTTATGACCCAGAAAGAGGCTCTGCCGGGAATAGAACTGCACTCTCTCGGCATGCCGCTGGGGCCTTTTTCATACGATGTGCTTTTTGATGCCGGCCTTTATGAATACAAGCTCGGAGACGAGACCGACCGCGCCGATCCGCCACAGATTACCCGACTGCATACCGACCACACCATTTCGCTGCCCTTTAGTGCGGGTTTTGTTAAGTTTGACCCTTACCTGCGTGCTCTTGGAACTTATGCGAGCAAGGGGGCCGAACGGAACGACAATGACTTCAGGGGCAGCAGGGCCAGAACCGGCGGGGCGGCGGGTGTCAGGGCGGCCGCCGACTTCAGCCGCATCTATAACGTCAGAAAAGAAGACATTGATTTGAACCGGTTGAGACATATAATTACTCCCTATGTAGAAGCGGAAAAGATGGATGTAAGTAAGGGGTCGGATGAATTCATACAGATGCGCGGTGTGGATCCGTGGCCTCTTTACGGACGCGGCCCGCGCGAGCGTGACGGATGGATAGATGCTGTCGACGACCGGGAAATGGTGCGTCCCGGACTCAGGCAACGCCTGCAAACAAGAAGAGACGGGCGGATCATCGACTGGATGACACTGGACGTGAGTGCGGTTTTCAGATCGGAAGATTCCGTGGCAGCCAAGGACGACGACCATTATCTGGAAGCAGACTTCGATTGGAAGCTGACTCGCAAAATGTCGCTTTATTCGGAAGATAACCGGTTCAGCCTCGAGGACGGATTTGATGTTTTTAACCTCGGTATGCGCTGGCGACCGCTGCCTGCTTTCAGGACTTCTGCCCAATACAGCCACATCAAGGACAGAAGCTCGCAAATTTCGGCCCGGGCGGATATGAAACTGAGCGACAGGTATTCCCTGGCACTCACGGAACGTTATGAATTCAACAGCGGCGGCACCGGCCGGAGCCAGAACCTTGCTACCGAAGTTACGTTGTCGAGGTGGTTTCACAAGTGGCTGATGCAGGTTGAAGTCTACTACGACGGGCGTGGAGACGGCGACAGGGGAATGTTTGTAAGGTTCTCGCCGAGCTTTTTGCATGCAGGGATTTGAACCGTTCCCTGAAAAAAGATATAATAGGCACTTGTAGATCCTCAGTGAACCCCCTGCCTGCAGCAGGCAGGCGTTCAGATTTTTAAATTATGCAGCAATGCCAGAAATCGCTATCGGGATCCCGATTTGCCGTGAGTCCGACGTGGTTTACTGAATATTTATTTTTCGGGTTGCCGGACGCGGGTGTAGCTCAGCGGAAGAGCGCCAGCTTGCCATGCTGGTTGTCGGGGGTTCGAATCCCCTCACCCGCTCCATTTTGTACGTGTTCAGTGAACTACGTTGGTTTACTACATGGTTGCCTTTTGTAGCGCAGGCGTCCCGCCTGCATCGTACGGGAGGCCGGGACGCTACACAAAAACGAATGCAGGCGAGGACGCCTGCGCTACTTTTAACGTGGTTCACTGAATATATACAATATATACGCGCCGTCCCTGGATTAGTCTGGAAAGTGTTTCATGATAGTATTCCCGGCTGTGGATATAAAAGGTGGTCGTTGCGTGCGGCTCCAAAAGGGGTTGCCTGATACGGCCAAACTGTATTATGACGAGCCCTGGCGCGCTGCAGCCTTGTGGGAAAGGAGCGGTGCAAGCTGGCTGCACGTGGTGGATCTGGACGGTGCGCTGGCGCGCAGCGGAGAAAACGCCGGAGCCGTTAAAGACCTGATAGAGAAAGTGAAAATAAAAGTTCAGCTCGGCGGCGGGATGCGCTCGCAGGAAGATATCCGGACGTCCCTGGCCAATGGAGCCGGGCGGGTGGTGATTGGCACAAAGGCGGCCGAAGATCCCCGTTGGAGCGCCGAACAATGTCGCCTTAATCCCGGGAAAATAGTCATAGCCCTGGATGCAAAGAAAGGCAAGGTATCGACGAACGGATGGCAACGGAGTTCCCGCATGGGAGTCGAAGAACTTGCCGGAAAAATACAGGAAGGCGGGCCGGCCGCCTTCCTGTACACGGATATAGAACGCGACGGGATGCTGACCCACCCTGACTTCGACGGCCTGGAAAAATTGCTGCAAAGCACCGAAGTGCCCATCATCGCCTCCGGCGGAGTCAGCTCTCTTGACGATATCGAAGAACTGGGAAAATGTGGGGCCGACGGGGTTATAACCGGAAAAGCGTTGTATGAAGGGCGATTCAGGCTGGAGGACGCACTGGATATAGCGGCCGAATTCACTACGAGACTGACCTGAATTTTCACATCGAATACCAATTTTCACTGTAAGTGTTCAGTGAACCACGTTGGTTTACTACATTGTTGCCTTTTGTAGCGCAGGCGTCCCGCCTGCATCGTACGGGAGGCCGGGGCGCTGCACAAAAACGAATGCAGGCGAGGACGCCTGCGCTACTTTTAAC
>PWZK01000307.1 GCA_003567495.1 Candidatus Brocadiaceae bacterium | reverse complement strand
TTCTGCATTACGCTGAGATAATCGCTGCAAATCTGATGTCCGAAGCCGCGTGAACCGCAATGTATCTGAAGCACGATCAGGCCCTCGCCGACACCGAATGTGGCGGCCGTTTTTGCATCAAACACTTCATCAACTTCATCTATTTCCATGAAATGGTTGCCGCTGCCGAGAGTTCCGGCCTGTGGCCGGCCTCTCTGCACCGCCCTGCCGCTGACTTCATCGGGGTCTGCCCCGGGCATTGCGCCGCCGTCTTCAGTGCGCAGCAGGTCATCTTCTTCCCCCCATCCGTTTTCGACAGCCCAGCGAGCCCCTTTGAGCATGACCTTTCGCAGGTCAGATTCTTTCAGTTGACCTATTCCGCCCTCCGACCCCACCCCGGCCGGTACCGCCGCGTACAGTGCGTTGACCAGCTTACCGATGCGCTCTCTCACCCGCTGCGCGGTCAACGCAGTGCCGATCATCCTTACGCCGCAATTTATATCAAATCCGATCCCGCCCGGCGATATCACGCCCCCGGCGGACGGGTCAAACGCAGCAACGCCTCCGATAGGAAAACCGTAACCTTTGTGCGCGTCAGGCATCGCCAGGGACGGCCCGGTTATCCCCGGGAGGCAGCTTACGTTTATCGCCTGTTTGAGCGCATCTTCCGATTTTATATGTTCCAGCAGCGGCCTGTCGGCGTAGATATGAACCGGGGCGTTCATCCGCCCTGTTGCCGGTATCTCCCAGAGATAATCGTTTACTTTATTCGGCTCTCCTATGGCGGCGTTTTCCATGTTCTTATCAACCCAGTTTTACACGTCAAAAATTATCTTCAACATGTATGTGCCTTTCTCTTCGGTTATTTTCAGATCGTGCCATGTTACCGCCTTTATGCAATGTCTGACGGTATGTTTACAATTGTCAAATTCTTCACATTCTATTTCGCCCGAGGCCCTGTTATTCCCGAGGCTGACCGGTCCGGATTTGAGCGGAACCAGATTTTTCACTTCGAACAGATAGAGAATCTCTTCAAGCCATACCACCAGAAGAGTTTCCAGATCAGGACCCTCAACGGTAACGGTTTCCGTAACTTGCGGGCCGTCGACCGGGGTGTCGGTCATCAAATTCATCATCCCGGTGGCGGCGGTACGGAAGAGTTGTTCAACGCTCTCCGCTTTAACGAAAATGCCGATATCTGAGATATGTTCAAACTCTGACCATGTGCTGGACATCTATTTATCTTCGTATTGATAAACAACTTTTCGAAAGAATTTCTGTTTTACCGTCTCCAGCACGCCTACAAAAAATTTCTTATCCTCGTAGCGCATATTCGTGGATATGAATCTGATAAATTTGCTCAGGTCGATGGCTTTAGCGGACTCCATTCCTTCGGTCCTGCGCACAGCCTGTGTTTCCATGGAGGAACCGAGCAATATCTCCGTCTTGCGTTTCTCCAGAATATCTATCACTTTGTAAAAATCCCTGCAGCCGGTATGGAGTTCCCCCTCTTCGAACATCAGCGAAATGCATCTGCTGATAACGTAATTCCAGTAGCCCAGACGGTGTCGCGTGCGGCTATTTATAAAGGTGCAGATATCCATCATGTACTGATAGTTATCTTCTTCCACAACATATTTTCTGGTCAGCTCTGTTAACCGGGCCTTGCTGGTCTGTTCAAGTTTTGTCAGTCTCACAACATGCTCCTTTTTTCTTAATAGTTGGTTTATGAAATATGCGGGATAGTGTAAGTAGCGCGGAGGAGAGAAATTATTCTTCCGAAGCGGCGCTATCCTGTTCAGGCTCTTCGTCTTTTGCAGCCGGCACCTGCAGCCAATCTTCTATCTCTTCGATGAGTTCTTCCGGTGAGGGTTTGATGCTGCCGGCTGCCGTTTTCAGGGCCTCGGCAAGTGCACTTGATACGGCATACATTTCAGCACTATGGAGGTCTTTTAAAATCGGCAGAGCTTCCCTTATCAATTCAGTCCGGCGCCCTTCGTCTTCCGTATCCAGCCATTGCCGGTAATCGTCAACCAATTTTTCGCCCATCTCCGCCAGGATATACGCCTTCGAGAGCTCACCGCGCAGTTCGGCGGCGAGTTTGGATTCTTCCGGCCCGGATTCTTCCAATAGTTTTGAATACAGTTCAGCGGCATCGGAATAACGTTCCAGCTCAAGGAATTTTTCCGCCAATTTCCTCTTCAGAGTCCTGACTTGTTCGATTATTTCAGCGGACTCGGTCGCTTGAGCCTTTTCTTTGCCCTTCTCCACCACATTTTTTACATTTTCGGTCAATCCGTGGCCAAGAAGCGCTTCACCTATTGCAAGAATTCTGCCGGGGTTTTTCTCAGCGAGCACGGCCAGGGCACGTGCCACCTGATTTCTCACCCTCCGGTTATCATCCTCAAGCGCTCTGCGGAGAGCTGGAAATGCTGCAGGTTGGCCGAACTCACCCAGTGTCGAAGCAGATATCTCGCGCACCAGAGGGCTGGGGTCGTTCTCAAGCAATTCAACGAGAACCGGCACTGTCGAGCTTGCCTCAAGTTTTCTAAGGCTCTCCACTGCAAACCATCGGACATTGGCTTCTTCGTCCTTGAGTGCGCTTTTCAAGGCAGCTATGGAACTTTCTTCCCCACTCCTGCTCAAAGCGTTTGCAGCAGCCTCGCGCACTCCGGAATTCGCGTGTTGCAGCAACGATTCAAGACTGCTCACCACGACCGGTCGGGGAGATTCCCTCACGGCGGGGATAGTCGCGCGCAACACCTCCGCCGAGTCCGAATTTAAGGCGTCAAGAAGCAGATCTTCGCGATGTTTTCCCTGGAGTTTACCAACGATTCCGGCTATATATACATCGACCGGCGCAGAACCTCCTCTTATCGCCTCGCGAAGATTCTCATAAAGAGACCGGTCGTCAAGGTTCAGGTCTTGCAGCCTTTCCTCGGGCATACGGTTTAACCTGAATGCCGCATATTCTGCAACTCTGGTGTTATAACCTGACAACGCTTCTACAAGCGCGGCCGGTCTTTGGGGCTCTTCGGACATAACGATCCCGGCGAACTCTTCCAGTTCCCTCTCCATATCCGCAAGGCGCCCCCTGACGGCTTTAAGGCCGGATTCAGCAACCTTCAGTCGTTCCTCTATAATCTCCGACCGGCTGCGATGCCGGTTATCTTCCCACAGCCGCCCCCACGCTTGCCGTGATGCGGGCAGGTTGCGGTCCCATATAAGACGCAATGATTCCAGTGCCGCCTCTTTTATTTCGGTGCTGTCGGATTCCAAACCCTTTATCAGCAACGGAGTGGCCCTGACAAAAATACCCTCCCCCATGGTCCTGTAAATAAGCTTTAACTGCGCACCCTCAAGTTCGGCAGAAGAGGCATATTCTATTATGGCATCGATCTCTTCCGCCCTGCTGTAGTTTGCAAGCGCTGCTGCAGCGGCTTCCCGTACTTTTTCGTGGGGGGATTGGATTGATTTTAATACCAGTTCAAAACAGCGCCGATCGCCCCTGAAGGAAATGGCATGTAAAATATCCCCCTTAACTTCGCTATCGGCAGGCCCGGCAAGCGCATCCTCCACGACCTGCAACGACCTCTCATCGCCCATGGCAAGCAGCTCCAGAGCCGCGCGCTGTCTGGCCTGGCGGTTGTCGGAAAAAAGCAATCTCAGCAGTTCACTACGCCTTGCGAGCTGGTCACGACGTAAAACCTCATTTTCGCCGGAATCATATAAAGCTCGCCCGGCACCACCCGCCGCCCGACAGGCCATATTCCCCGTCACGATCACCACAAAAAACATGCATAGCAAAAAGATCTCAGAAGCAAGACGAAAGCCCCATAATTTTTTGCCGCTTTGCCGTCCTAAAAATGGCATGGCAAATTCGAATGTGTCCATAACCGCTCTATACTGAAGTTTGTCAAGATTTCCGCGACCCAGAACCATTTTCATTCGATCCCGATCCCGATTTCGATTATTGCTGTATAGCTCCAAACGCAAACGCCGACCTGCTGCAGGCATGGGGTACACCGAGAACTTACACCACCCCGCACGTATGGCGGAGAGGGGGGGATTCGAACCCCCGGAGGAGCTTTTGCCCCTCAACGATTTAGCAAACCGTCGCTTTCGGCCACTCAGCCACCTCTCCGCACGTTGTAACTATCTGCAATACAATGACCTGCGTGATATGAGCCAAAACCGGTCATTTTTACCTGTCATCATTTTGTCATCATGGTAAACTATAAGAAGTAAAATACATGTAGAAAAATACCAACAAGCAATTTTAAATGATATGGCCCCAATCAGTGTACGTCATTGTATGTATGCCGCTTCAGGGATGCTTTCCTTTGCCGTACGTCGCGGACACCTAATACATAGTGTAGTAAAAAACGTAAGAAAAGTCAAAGCACCGAAGATTCCTCTGTAATGCTTCAGACGGAATTGGACTTTTGCCACTCGTGTGTTAGTATATAACTTTCACTTTCGAGGAGGCAAGAGAATGGCCAAGCGAAGACAGTTTTTCAGGGCAGCAAAAAGTGCAGATTCTCCGGCGCCACCTGCTGGAGCACGAACCCGTCTCGGATATCTGCGATGATTACGATCTGAGCCCCACCGTTTTTTACCGATGGCAAAAGCAGTTCTTCCAGCAAGGCGCAGCCGCCTTTGAAAACGGCAAGGGAAAACTGGAGAAAAATCTAAAGAAGAAAGTCTCCAAGCTCGAAGAAAAAATAGCTCACAAAGACGAAGTTCAGAGTTCCGGAAGTGGTTATTGGGCTTGAACCATCTTAACGTCTTGCGATAAAGCCAGTAACGACCTTTTTTTGCTATGTGCTTGACTTTGCAGGCGAGAAAATAAGAAGATACCCTTCCGTGCATCGTGCCATTTATTCTCCAATATAACCGAAGTCGCTATCGGGATCGGGATCGCTATCGGGATCGAATAAAAATGGTCTGGGGCTTGAAAAACTCGATGT
>PWZK01000375.1 GCA_003567495.1 Candidatus Brocadiaceae bacterium | reverse complement strand
TACGTGGCCAGTGTTTGACAAGCTCCCACGTACCTCATATAATAGGGGAGAGAAGTGAAAAATAGCGGTTTTTGCGGGTTTACAGGGAAAATAACCGGGGCGCAGGCCCTTTTTTAAAGGCAGCATTTATGGACAACAAAGCGATATTAAGATTGGTTGACGGCCTTCACCGCAACAAAGACATAGATGCCGAGATCATATTTCAGGCGCTGGAGCGTGCCCTTGAGACCGCGGTAAGAAAAAATCTCGGCAGCAGCCGGGAAGAGATACAGGTTGACATAAACCGTGATACGGGTGGTGTCTCGGCACAGATCGGCGATAGGCTCGTAAACCCGCAGGAGTTGGGCCGCATAGCTGCCCAGACGGCGAAGCAGGTCATGCTGCAGCGGATAAAAGAAGCGGAAGGCGAGATCATATACCAGGAATATTCACGACAGAAAGGCAGCCTTGTTTCCGGCACCGTGAAGCGCTTCGAGGGGTCATCGATAATAGTCAGCCTTGAGAAAACAGAGGCCGTGTTGCCCAAATCCGAGCAGATACCGCGTGAGCACTACCAGCCCGGTGAACGCATGAGGGCAATTATTAAGGATGTCCAAAGGACCGGCAGCGCGGCATCCGTAATTCTGTCGCGCACACACGAGGATTTCATACGTGCATTGTTTGAAATAGAGGTGCCCGAAGTGGGCGAAGGTGTGGTTGTGATCAGGCGTATCGCGCGCGAGCCCGGCGAACGGACCAAAATTGCCATGGAGAGCCTTGAATCGCACGTAGATTGCATAGGAGCGTGCGTGGGGGTCAGGGGCACAAGAATCCGAAGCATTATCGATGAACTCAATGGCGAGAAGATAGATATTATACCGTGGCGCGAAGCTCCCGAGATGTTGATCGCCGACAGCCTGAAGCCGGCCGAAATATTGCAGATGACGCTCGAGGAAGGTGATGATACGAGATATGCCACGGTAATCGTCCCAAAAGACGAACTTGCGCTGGCAATAGGGCGAAAAGGTCAGAACGTGCGTCTTGCCGTAAAACTGACCGGATGGAACATTGACATACAACCGCCTGAATCGCTGGAAGGCGAGAGTGAGGCGAAGGGGCCGGAACATGAGGATTTGGGTGGCGAGGAGCCGGACGCCGTGGTCGGCGGGGATGAAGACGTCAACTTTTAACGTTTTAATTTGGATATAACATGTCGGGAAAAGTGAAAATATACGAAATAGCCAGGTCAATGAACCTCGGGATGTCTGGTGCCGATCTCGTAGAGATATGCCGGCGTGCCGGGTTTGATCATATAAAACACCACTCGAATGCCGTGCAGCCGGAAGAGGTGGATAAAATTAAAAAGGCTGCGTTAAGGCTTTACAGGCCCAAAGAAACGACCCCGGCACCGGACGCAAAGAAACAAGCCGGCAAGGCGCCCCCAAAAAAACGTGCCGCATCCGCGCGTGCCGGAAAAAAACGCAAGCAAGATTTCCCCTCTACAGGTCACATAATGCCGGTGGCGCCGCCGAAGCCGAAAGGGAAAATGCAGCAGGAGAGTCGCAAGCAGGAAAAGGAGAAACAAAAGAAAACGGAAAAGGGCGCCGAACGAAAGCAGACCGCCCGGCCGGATGTGAAAAAAGATACAGGGGGGAGCAAAAGGAGCAAGAAGGGCAAGGGTGCCGCACGCAGGTCGAGAACACCCGATGCAAAAAAACCGGCGGCCGGCACCAGCAAGAAGCGCACGGTTATATTTAAGCAAAGCCAAAAGAGGCCGGAAAGCAAAAAAATTTCACGCATTGACGTCGCCCCGCCGATTACGGTGAGAGAACTGTCGGAAAAAATGGGTGTTGCGGCCGGCGAGCTTATAAAAAAACTGATGCTCGATCATCAAATAAGGGCGAATATAAACCAGGAGTTGCAGAAAGATGTTATCGAGCTTCTGGCACTGGACTACAACATCGAAGTCAATTTTCAGACCACGAGAAACGCTGAAGAGTTGTTGCTTGATCTCATTCCGGACGACAAACCGCAGGATATGCAGCCCCGGCCTCCGGTAGTTGCACTTCTCGGGCACGTGGATCACGGCAAGACTTCAATACTGGACCGAATAAGGCAGACTCGCGTGGCGGAAGGAGAAGACGGCGGCATCACCCAGGATATAGGGTCGTGGCAGGTGGAACACGGCGGGCAAAAGATTACGTTCGTTGATACCCCCGGACACGAAGCTTTTACCGCAATGCGTGCCAGGGGGGCCAACGTAACGGATGTGGTCGTGCTTGTTGTGGCTGTGGACGACGGAGTTATGGCCCAGACCGAGGAAGCGGTAGCCCATGCCAAAGCCGCCGGAGCGCCGATAGTTGTTGCTCTTAACAAAATAGATAAACCCGATGCCAACCCGATGCAAACCATTCAGCAGCTCTCGGGGCTTGATCTGGTTCCCGAGCAGTGGGGCGGCGAGGTCGGGTGCGTAGAAATCAGCGCCCTTCAGGGAAAGGGTATAGAAGAGCTGCTGGAGAGAATATTGCTGGAAGTGGAGCTTATGGAACTTAAAGCCAACCCCAAGCGCAAGGCCGACGGCGTTATACTTGAATCCAAAAAAGAGGAGGGTATAGGGGTTCTGGCCAACGTTCTTGTGCGCAGCGGGAAGCTGAAAAAAAGCGATGTGGTTACCTGCGGGCCCGCCTACGGACGCGTTAGACTCATGCTGGACCAGACCGGGAAAGAGATCGAAACGGCCGGGCCTTCCACGCCGGTTGCTATAAGCGGGCTGGACGGAGTTCCGGAAGAAGGAGAAAAATTTGCGGTAGTGGACAACCTTGATATTGCCCGGTCGATAGCGGAAGAGCGCAGGAACAGGATGCAGGAAGAACGGCGAAGGCCGCGAAGGCGCGTTACTCTGGAGAACCTTTACGAAAGCTTGAAGGCCGAGAAGGTCAAGAAATTGCGCCTCGTAGTGAAGGCTGACGCCAAAGGCACCATAGACCCTCTCATCAACAGCCTTGAAAATTTGAATACCGACGAAATTGAGCTTGAAGTGCTTCATCGCGGCATTGGGCCCGTTAATGTGAGTGACGTGCTTTTGGCCGACGCATCCGAGGCCGTCATACTTGCATTCCGGGTTCCCACCGAAGAGGTGGCCAGAAAAATGGCCGGGGACGCAGGGATAGAGATAAAAAATTTCCGGGTTATATACCATGCCGTAGAAAACATAAAAAAGGCGATGGAGGGTATGCTGGAGCCCGGGGAAGAAGAGAAACGCCTCGGGGTTGCGGAGGTGCGGGCCGTTTTCAATATCAGCCGTATCGGCACAATAGCCGGTTCTTACGTGCAGGACGGTTCGATTCAGCGCGGTGAATATGCAAGGCTTCAACGCAACGGAAAAATTATTTACGAAGGCAGGATCGAATCGCTTAAGCGGGAGAAGGACGATGCAAAATCGGTCAGAAAAGGATATGAATGTGGTATAGGGCTTGAAGATTTCAATGATATTAAAGCCGGGGATCTCATTGAATGCTTTACCATAAAAAAAGTCGCCCGTTCGCTCTCTTGATTATAAAATGAAGAGCAGAAAAAAAAGAGAACTGGAAGAGCTTCTCAAGCGAGAGATAAGCAGCATAATTTTGCGCGAGCTCAGCGATCCAGGGCTCGGATTTGTCACTCTCACGCGCGTAAGCGTTGGGGGCGACTACAAATCTGCCAGAGTCTTTGTAATGACAAAGGGCAGTGAGGAGGAGAGAAAAAAGTCTTTACAGGCTCTTTCGCGCGCCAGGGGGAAAATGCAGGCTCTGGTAGCCGAGAGGGTTAAGATGCGAAACACTCCCGTGTTGACTTTTCTGGAAGATGAAGAAACAAGGGAAGCGCTCAGGGTTGACAGACTTATTGATGAAGTCATGCGGGAGGCGGACTGACCCTCAATCCAAGCCGGTCCGCAGGGGCAAAAAAAAGATATTATTAATTCCGAAAGAGGTCGTCCTGTATCAACTTGTCAGGGGCAATGAAAACGTGTCAAGTGCAAAGCAACGTAAAGAGCTGGCAGAGCGCATCCGAGAGGTGATCGCGGATAAATATGATGAGCCCAAGCGCAGGAAGGTTCGACCGCCTTTGGATCAGCTCGTCCAGGGCGTTCTGTGGCGCTATACGGTTGTCAAGAGCGGAATCAGAAGTTTCAGAAGCCTGAAAAGACATTTTGTGGACTGGAATGAATTGCGTGTCAGCACCGTGGTCGAGATAGCCTCGGCAATGTCCACCGCCGCCTGGGCCTATGAATGCGCGGGTCATCTAAAACAAATCATGCAGGCCCTTTTCAATCTGCGCAATGTTGTGAAAATGGATTTTCTGGATGATTTCACACAATCCGAAGCCAGAACCTTTCTGCGTAGCCTGCAGGGGGTGACCCGCGATCTGGCCGATGAGGTGCTTCTTTTCAACTACGGAACCGGAAAAATTCCACTTAGTGATCACGCTTCCCGCATGTGCTTTCGCATGGGGCTTATTGAAAAAACGACTACTATCCTTAAAAACCAGCGCGCCCTTGCGGAAGTGCTGGATGAGGATTACCACGTAGGTTTTACGCTTTTTTTACACGACCATGCACGCGATGTTTGTTGCGAAAAAAAACCAAAACATGCAAATTGTCCCATGCAGAAACTGTGCCCGAAGGTGGGCGTGGATGATTAGTATCTTATTTGTAATTATCTTGTTTTATTGGCAAAAAGATTTATTCGAGACGCTGTAAGTGTTGTTTACATAAGAATTAGGAATTAGAAATTAGGAATGAGGAATTAACGACAACGACAATTTGAGCTGATAAGTTGTTAAGTTGTTGAGCTGTTAAGCAACGACAACAGCAAAGACAGTAAGACGTGTTGAAGATTTCGTCGTCAGGCCCGAAGGGCCGACTGGTTAATAGCCCGGGGTGGAAGCGCCCTGTCGTTGGGCGCTGTAACCCCGGGAAACTCGTGCAAACAACAAAACAG
>PWZK01000326.1 GCA_003567495.1 Candidatus Brocadiaceae bacterium | reverse complement strand
TTGAGCAAATTGCCTGCGCTGATGAACGGCCCTATTTCGGGATGGTATCATTCATTGGGCCGCACCCTCCCTTTGCGCCCCCCATTCCTTTTAACCGAATTTATGACCCTGACCGTATGCCCAACCCAATCAAAGGAGATCGCGAGACAGATCACATGGATCAGCAGATTCCATGTATGAACGACAGTATCTGGGCAGAAGCAATCAACGAACCGCATGCACGAATACTCAAAGCCAGGTATTACGGGGAAATTTCATATATAGATGATTGTCTCGGTCGCATTCTTAAAGCCGTGGAAGCCCGTAACGATGCGGATAACACCGTCATTTGCTTCTTCGCGGACCATGGCGAACACCTTGGTGATCACCATGCATGGCAAAAAGAAAGCTTCTTTGATGCCAGCGCGCGCATTCCTTTCCTAGTGAGCTGGCCTGCACAACTTCCCGAAGATCAACGTCGGTCTGAGCTTGTGTGCCTGACAGATTTGTTCGGCATCGCGACCAAAGCAGCCGGAACGCCCCGATTCCGCGAGGGAATCGACCTGCTCGGCGTCCTGCACGGCTCCGCCAAGCCACGCGGGCATCTGGTCGGCTATCACGGCCTTCCCGGCTCGGATAAGTTCAAGATTATGGTGCGCGTTCCTCGATGGAAATACATATTTCTTGCCAACGGGGGCAGGGAACAGCTCTTTGACCTGCAGGAAGACCCGCAAGAGCTCCGCAACCTGGCCGATTCCGAGCCCGACACCGCCATGAGAATGCGTGAAGAAGCCATCGCAGCCTGTCGTCAACCCGGCGCACAAGATGCGCTTGCGGGCAAAGATCTCAAGGAGCTGCCCTTCAGAAAATGGGAATGGCACGGTGAACGGATATATCAGTTCGACAGGTCTAAGGGGATCACCGGATTCCCACGATATCCTGCCGAGGTACTGAAACCGACGGCAAGCAAGCCGGATGCACGCGACGGCTGATAGCGCGCGTGATCCGCAACATTCGATCAGAAAAAGTAAAATGACCACGAAACCAAACATAGTTTATGTTCTGGCGGATGACATGGGGTATGGTGACGTATCGTGCCTTAACGAGTACTCGAAGATCAGGACCGGGCATCTGGACAGAATGGCTGCCGCCGGCATGATATTTGAGGACGCCCATGCCACTTCTGCTGTTTGCACTCCTTCTCGATACAGTATTCTCACGGGGCGCTACAACTGGCGCTCCCGCCTGAAGAAAGGGGTCTTGGCCGGCTATTCCACACGCTTGATTGAACCCGGCCGCATGACCGTTGCCTCCTTACTCAAGAAATACGGCTATCATACGGCAATGATAGGGAAGTGGCATCTCGGTTGGGATTGGGCCACCATTGACTCCAATCCCGCCAATGCAGACGGCGAGAATGTGGATTTCTCGGGCCCTGTAACCAACGGGCCTGATTCTTGCGGGTTTGATTATTACTACGGACATTGCGGATCCCTGGATATGCCTCCCTATGTCTATGTTGAGAACGGAAAGGCGACCGCCCAGCCCGACCGGATTACTGAGGACACGGGCAAATTCACCTGGTGGAGAAAAGGACCAACCGCGTCAGACTTCCGTCACGAAGACGTTCTGCCAAATTTCACTCAACGCAGCGTAAGATACATTGAGGAACGTGCTGCCACCGGCGAACCGTTCTTCCTGTACCTCCCATTGCCGGCACCACACACCCCCATTCTGCCCACCCCGGAATTCAGGGGAAAGAGCGGAACAAATCCATATGGCGACTTCTGCCTGCAGGTGGACGATGTCCTTGGTCGCATTATGGATGCATTGAACCGTACCGGTGCAGCCAATAATACCATCTTGATATTCACCACCGATAATGGATGCTCCCCGGAAGTAGATTTCGGGCAGCTTGCCGACCTCGGACACCATCCAAGTTATGTGTTCCGGGGACACAAGGCCGACATATACGAAGGCGGGCACCGCATTCCGCTGATTATACGATGGCCGGAAGTAATTCGCGCCGGTTCGGTTTCCGCCGAAACAGTCTGTCTCTGCGATCTTCTGGCGACCTGCGCAGATATTGTTGGCACCGACCTTCCTGACGATGCGGGCGAGGACAGCGTCAGCAATCTTCCCGTATGGCAAGGTAAGTCTATAGACAGTTCACTCCGTGAAGCAACAATTCATCATTCCGTTGATGGCTCATTCGCCATTCGCAAAGGCAAATGGAAGCTTGAAATGTGTGCGGGGTCGGGAGGCTGGAGCTACCCTCGTAAGAGAGAAGAATGCGAAGGACTGCCGCCTATTCAGCTCTACAACCTTGAGGCCGATACCGCTGAACAAAAGAATATCTACAACGAGCATCCCGAGGTTGTTGAAGACTTGAAAGCCCTGCTTACTCGATACGTAGAGAACGGCAGAAGCACTCCAGGCGCAAGACAGGGAAACACCGGTCCTGTTGAATGGGAACAGCTTTGGTGGATGCTTACACGAAAACCGGGGGCAGTCTCAAATTGTGGTGCGGGGTACGGGGGGCGGGGTACGGGGGCGTCCCTCGATAAGTGACATATTTTTATTGACATAAGGTATTTCAACACCCTTGAAATGACCCTTAAACGCGATATTCGGTAACCATTAACCCGCTTTTTCGCGCGTTTCTTCATGTATAGTACTGGTGAAATGGTAAAAAGTACTATAAACTATGAGAGTTATCATGCGCCTGCGCGGGGTGCTCAGGCGCGCGCCCGTATGGCAAACCGTCGTTCATGCAGCTCAGGTACACACTGCGAAATTCGAGTCACCTTATTAAACGCTATTAACAGATTGACTACAAGCCCTTTATACTAACTATTGCCGTTGGTTTATGAAATGCGGGTTAAGCTTGTTGTATGGTATAGAGCCAGTCGCTGGTATAAGAATGGCGGGCGTAAGCTGTTTTCCTCGAAGAGGATTTTTAATTAAATATTCCCGTTGGGGAATGGGGGCTCAATATAGCAGAAGTTATCGCCTATGAAAACACATAGATCAAATCCAAGCTTAATGGTTACATTTTTCGGGATCAAAATCGCTTCTAAGAGGTGTTATAGCACCCTTGAGAGATGGATAAAAGTACTGGCTTAAGATCAGATCAAACGATAGTTCTCAAAGGAATAAAATCATCAAAAAAGAGTTAAAGATTGAGCGTTCTCTTTACGAAATCCTGCAAATTGTCAGCATTTCACTTTTTGAGCAAGTGCCTCTAAAACAATTGTTTACGGATTCACATTTTCAAAATAAAAATGGCGAGTTTTGTAAACAGTTGCAACTGTTTAACTTATAACCGGACAGCAACGGAGGAAAGAATGAAAGACAAACCGAATATATTGCTGTTCCTTACGGATGATCAACGCTTTGACACGATCAGGGCGCTGGGAAACAGCCAAATCCACACGCCGAATCTGGATGCACTTGTAAAGCGCGGAACAACATTCACGCGCGCTCACATCCCCGGCGGAACCTGTGGCGCCGTATGTATGCCAAGTCGGGCGATGCTCCATACCGGTCGGACGTTGTTCCATCTCGATCGCGAAGGGCAGGAGATTCCGCAGACGCATGTAACACTCGGTGAGTGTTTCCGTTCGGCGGGATATGCCGCTTTCGGAACAGGCAAATGGCACAATGGGCGCAGCTCCTACGCAAGAAGCTTCTCGTCCGGGGACGAGATATTCTTCGGGGGAATGGGGGACCACTGGAATGTCCCTGCTTACAGATTTGATCCAACCGGGAAATACAGCGCCAAGTGTCCCATAGTCGCTGAACCTTCCACATCCAACAAGTTGACATTCCGGGAATGTGATCATATCGAAGCAGGCAAACATTCCACGGAGCTGTTCACGGAGGCTTCGATATGCTTCCTGGAAAGAAAGCCCCGTGACGAGCGCTTTTTCATGTATGTTTCGCTGATGGCTCCTCACGACCCGCGCACAATGCCTGAGCGGTTCCTGAAGATGTATGATCCTGAGGAAATAGCCCTGCCGGAGAACTTTTTGCCCGAACACCCGGTCGACACCGGTGCGTTGAAGATACGCGATGAAATGCTGGCAGACTTTCCTCGCGACCCGCATGAGATCAGACGACATATCGCAGAGTACTACGCGATGATATCACATCTTGATCACGAATTCGGGCGGCTTATCGCGGTGTTGCGGGAGCGAGGTGAATTGGACAACACGATCATCGTTTTCGCGGGAGACAACGGTCTCGCAGTAGGCCGGCACGGATTGATGGGAAAACAGAACCTGTATGACCACAGCGTTCGCGTACCCCTTGTCCTTGCGGGACCAGGTATCCCGGAGGGCCGGCAGTCGGATAATCTTGTGTATCTGCTGGACATCTTCCCAACGCTCTGCGAACTCTCGAATGTTTCTGTACCGGAGTCAGTTGAGGGAAGGAGCCTGGTGCCCTGCTTGACCGAAGAGGACCCCCTGATGCGTTCATCGCTCTATCTCGCCTATGCGGATAGCATCCGTGGGGTTACGGATGGACGTCACAAACTCATTGAATACGCCTGTGGAAATACGCAACTGTTCGATCTGTGTCGCGATCCTCAGGAGATGGAAGATATTTCCGGCTGTAACTCGTTATCTACGGTTCTTCTGGATTTGCGACGGGAATTGCTTCGTCTGGCGGGCGAATGGGAGGATAAAACCCACCCCAGGGGCAAGAAGTTCTGGGAGATGCGCGCAGACCTTTAGTATCTCATTTATAATCATCTTGTTTTTTTGCCTGCCTGGCGGCCTGTCTGACGCCAGGCAGGCAGACAGGGCAAAAAGATTTAATGTAAATCCTCAGTGAACCCCCTGCCTGCAGCAGGCAGGCGTTCATATTGTGAACTATGCGGCAATGCCAGAAATCGCTATCGGGATCGGGATCGAAAAGATGGTTTTAGGGCATGAAAAACTCGACGTGTATCGTCTTGCAAGCGGCGGTATTTTGAGATTGCACGCGGTTCAGCGCTGG
>PWZK01000203.1 GCA_003567495.1 Candidatus Brocadiaceae bacterium | reverse complement strand
CGGGATAGCCTGCTTTTCTCACAAGCCTCCAGTGGTGCAGATGCGAAGAAAGCAAGCGCTGCTGTATTCGAATACTGCAAGCGCGGCTTTCTGAAGCAGATGTGCCGCTGGAGGCTTGCCCGAAGGGCAAAACGCCGTTTGTGGACATACACTCTGCAAATTTGTAAAGGTGCAAATAAATCACTATCGTGATGAACAAGAGCCTTATATCTTGATTTATGTCGTTGCTTTGTGAGAAATGCAGGATAGAGTCTAACTCGCCTGCCCCTTGAATAACGGGAGAGGGTATTAGTGTCTTCAACTGAAGCATTTTTTATAGAGAAATCCAGGGTGGCACAGTGGATTGGTGCGCTGATGGATGACTACAGGGTCTTCAGCCCGGTTGAAAGAGAGACCGGTGAGGGCGAAGAGTCGGTCTATTCGTATAAAAAACTCACCGATCCCGCGGATTTCTCGCATGCGCCTTACCGTCCCGTCGAACCCCTGAAAAGTTTTTTCACCCCTTACCTTGAAAAGGTGGCCGACTATTTCGGGAATGGCGATATTGCGGTCGAAGACGGTCCGTCGGTGGTGTTTGGCATAAAGGCATGCGACCTGGCCGCTCATAAAGTTCAGGATTACGTTTACCTTCAGGGCGTGGAAGAAGATCCTTTTTACCGGATAAAATCAGACAATATAATCAAAGTATCGGGCGACTGTACGGGGTTTAAGGAGGTGTGTTACTGTCTGGCTATGGACGGGAAACCTTACCCCGGGGCGGAGGCGGGGTTTGATCTCAACCTCTCACCCGCAGGCGAGCGCGGGTTTGTAGTCGAAGCGGGTTCATCGAAGGGCGAGGCGCTTATCAATGCTAACTCCGAATTGTTTGCCAAAGCGGATAAAGACATGCTTTCCGAGCGCGAGGAGAACCGGCGGGGCGTTGTCGAAAGCCTCGAGAAACACCTTGAGCCGCAGAAATTGCCTTCCTGTGAAAGTTTGCAGTCGCTGGTCAAAGGCGGCATGGACAGCGACATCTGGGATAAATTTGTCATTACCTGTGTTGAATGTGGCGGCTGCAATTTCATTTGTGACACATGTCATTGTTTCCTGCTTTCTGATAAAAAATCCGATGCTTCCAACCGTAAGATGAGGTTGTGGGATTCCTGCCAGTACAAGAACTTTGCAACCGTTGCGGGCGGCGCCAATCCCATGAAGAGCAGAGGCGAGAGGCTTCGCAACAGGTTTCTTAAGAAGTTCGATTTTTTCGTTGAGAATATGAGAACTCCGGCATGTTGCGGATGCGGCAGGTGTATCGAAGTTTGCCCCGGCGAAATTGATATAAGGGAAGTGCTTAAGGACCTTAAATAAAGCGGCATTTTAACATAAATTTATCGTACCATTAAAAAAATGACCGAAGCTCAGGTTATATCACACGAAAAGAATATATATTCTCCGCAGCGGATGATTTTGAAGGACGTCATCGAGGAGACGTCCAATATCAAGACGTTCGTTCTCGAGCCGGAAGAAGAGTTCAGTTTTGCCACGGGCCAGTTTGTGGAATTATCTGTGCCAGGTATAGGCGAGGCGCCTTTCACCCCGTCGTCGGATCCCAATGTCAGGGATGAAGTTGAGATAACGATTATGAAGGCGGGGCGTATAACATCCATACTGCACGATATCACGCCGGGTGTTGAGCTGGGCGTGCGGGGCCCGTATGGAAAGGGTTACCCGCTCGATGAGTTTGAGGGCAAGGACATACTGATAGTGGGCGGGGGGGGGGGGCTTGCACCGCTGCGTTCGCTTTTCTATGCGCTTTTCGCGGATATGGACAGGTATAACAATCTGGTAATAAAATACGGCGCCCGAAGTCCGGAAGATATAGTCTATAAGCGTCTTGTGCCACAGTGGGGGGAGAGGGATAAGGTTGACATGGAGCTTACGGTGGATAAGGGAAACGATGAGTGGACGGGCAACGTCGGAGTGGTCACCACCATAGTCAATGAGGATGTTCCGGTTGATCTGAATAATGCCGTATGTGTGATTTGCGGCCCGCCGATAATGATGAAGTTTGCGCTTCTGCAGGTAATTGATCTTGGCTTTGCGCCGCGCGATATTTATCTTTCAATGGAGAAAAACATGTCATGCGGGCTGGGCAAGTGCGGCCATTGCCGGCTCGGGCCCTATTACGTGTGTAAAGACGGCCCCGTTTTTACCTACGATCAGATAGAAGATCTTCATGATATTTTTGACTGAAGAAAAAGATAGATGAAAAGACTTTTCATAGATATAGATATTTGCAGCGGCTGCGCCGAATGCAGCGTATGCTGTGATAATTTCTACCACCCGCAGAACAACGGGATTACGAGCCTGAGAGAATATGCGACTTTTGCACTTTTCTGCAGGCATTGCGAAGACGCTCCGTGCGTTAAGTCCTGTTATCACGATGCGCTTGAGCGTCAGGACGACGGTCACCTGAAGAGGTATATGATGCTCTGCACGAGCTGTAAGACCTGTTCCATTGCCTGTCCTTTCGGTACGATTTTGCCTGATTTTATCCCTTATTTTGACTCCGGTTGCGATTTCTGCGCAGGTTCGGACGCCGAGCTGCCGGCATGCGTGTCAAGCTGCCCGGAAAATGCGATTGAATTCGGGGAATTCGAGGAAGATCCCGAAAACAATATATATCTTGTGGGCGACAGGCTTGCCGTTCGCACGCGAAAATGGAATCGAGAGGAAGACTGAGCTTATAAAAATGAACTTACTCTTACACATATTTTTTTATTTGATTTTCCCGGGGTTTGTGTTTGCGGCGCTGGCGGGGCTTATATCGGGCTGGATCGACAGAAAAGTTACGGCGCGCATACAGTGGCGTGTTGGCCCGCCCTGGTATCAGAATTTTGTCGATATAGCCAAGCTTATGGGCAAGGAGGTCGTGGTGCCGGGCGAGAGATCGACGGTTTTTTTGTGTGCACCGCTTCTCGGGCTTTGCGCCGCAGTGCTCGCCGCTACGGCGATAGGACTTGCTTTTATCTCGCCGGATGCCGGCTTTGTGGGCGACGTGATAGTGATGGTTTATCTGCTGCTTATTCCGGCCGTGGCGGTGATGATCGGCGCCTCGGCTTCGCGGAACCCACTTGCATCGATAGGCGCCGCTCGCGAAATGAAACTTGTTATGGGCTATGAGCTGCCCTTTATACTGATTCTCCTTGTGATAATTGTAAGGTCGGACGGGGCGTTGAGGCTCGGTGAGATCATAAGTTACCAGGCATCCGGCGGGTCGAATATAACGTCTTTTTCCGGGATTTTGGCCTTTGCAGTCGGCATCCTCTGCACGCAGGCCAAGCTGGGTTTCATACCCTTTGATGCAGCGGAAGCGGAGCAGGAAATAATGGGCGGCACAATGATAGAATACTCCGGCGCGCCGCTTGCGCTTTTCAAGCTCACGCGCGCCGTTATGCTTTATACCATGCCGGTTTTCCTGATACTGCTTTTCTGGGCCGGCAGTCTGAACACCTTTGCGCTTGTGGGAAAATACGTGCTTATTCTTGTCATAATCGTTCTTATAAAAAATACAAACCCCCGTTTGCGCGCCGACCAGGCTCTAAAATTTTTCTGGGGTCCCGTGTCGCTTGTCGCTCTTTTTGCGCTTGTTCTGGCGCTGGCCGGGCTGTAAGAGGAAAAAGTATAAGATATGAATCTGAGAACAAAAGCATTGACCAGGTCGTTGTGGGTTTTTCATGCCGCACTTTCGCCGTGTAATAACTGCGACATAGAGATACTTGATCTGCTGACCCCGCGCCATGACGTAGAGCGTTTCGGCATAACGCTGATAGGCAGCATCCGCCATGCCGACGTGCTGCTTGCCAGCGGCGTGCCGACTACTAAAACCGTCACAAGGTTTAAGGAACTGTATGATCAGACCACTCAGCCCTGTCTGGTGGCCGCAATAGGCAGCTGCGCCGGGGGAGGAAACATGTTCAGGGATTCGTATAACAGCCCCTGCAGTGTGGATGATCTTGTGCCGGTTGACGTTTACATACCGGGATGCCCCCCAAAACCGGAGGCGATGATAGCCGGGGTGGTAAAATTGATAGAAAAACTCAAAGGAAATGTTTAATATGCCGGCAATGGATGATAAAGTCAGGGAAGCGCTGGGAGAAAAAGTTATAGAATGGAACACCCATTCTCCACGGCGCATTTATATAACCGTCCGGCCGGAAGATATCGTGGAAACGGCCCGGATTCTTTTCGAGACGTTGGGGATGAGGTTTTCGATTGCGACGGGAACCGACACCCCCGGAAGCATTGAGATAACGTATCATTTCAGTTGTGACGAGACGGGCCAGTTTTTCTCCCTTCGCGTCCACCTCGAGGATAAAGAAGCACCGGAGATTGAATCCCTTTCAGGCATGATGAAAGGCGCCGAGTGGATTGAAAGGGAGCTTTGGGAGCTGCTCGGGGTGAATTTTGAAGGCCATCCGGACCTGCGCCGCCTGCTTCTGAGCGACGAGTGGCCGGAGGGTGATTACCCGCTCCGACAGAAACAAGAATGATAGCAGGGGGGCCGTTTGTCCATTCTGTCCATAATGTCCATAAAAGTAATAACTGACAGTCGCCCTGTGGCGGTTGTTTTACTGGAACACATAGAGGTAGTTTGATGGTTGAAGAAAAAAAAGTAGTGATACCTATAGGGCCTTATCATCCCCTGCAGGAGGAGCCGGAGGCTTTTCGCCTCTATGTGGACGGTGAACGTGTAGTAGATCTGGACATAGTCATAGGATATACGCATCGAGGCATAGAGAAGCTGGCCGAGTCAAAGCACTACGATCAGGTGCCGTTTCTGGTCGAGAGGATCTGCGGGATCTGTTCAACATCGCACCCCTTCGCCTACGTGAATGCCGTGGAGGACCTCGGGCATATCGAGGTGCCGGAGCGGGCTCTTTACATTCGAACGATAATAGCGGAGCTTGAAAGACTGCACAGCCATTTGCTCTGGCTGGGGCTTGCCGGGCATT
>PWZK01000310.1 GCA_003567495.1 Candidatus Brocadiaceae bacterium | reverse complement strand
CACAAACCAGTTGTAGATATCGCCGACTGCCGACTGGCCGGCTTCCAGCCCGAAGCAGTCCGGCAGCACGGAGCCGGGAACGATTCCGCAAAGCCCGGGTATATCCGGCGGTTCGCTCTTCAGCGGGGTCACCATCAGGTCGCAGGTGGACGTGCCCATTATTTTAACAAGGACGCCGGGTCTGATGCCGCTTCCCACCGCCCCGAGGTGTGCATCCAGGGCGCCGGCGGCCACGCTTATGCCGGCCGGAAGGCCGAGCTGCTCCGCCCACTTTTGAGTTAGCCCGCCCACGGATTGCGAGATGTCGACGGCGGTGTCGGGCAGCGTTGCGCGCACATCTGCAAGTGCGGGATCGATGCTTGACAGAAAACCGGAATCCGGATATCCTCCCCACGCCGGGTTGAACATAGCTTTGTGTCCGGCCGCGCAGATGCCGCGTTTTATCCGTTCGGGCCGATCCGTGCCGGTGAGCACGGCGGGAAGCCAGTCGCATACCTCAACCCAGGTTGACGCTTCGCGGAGAATCTCCGGCGCTGTACGCCTGCAGTGCAGGAGTTTTGCCCAGAACCATTCGGACGAATAAGCGCCGCCGCATTTCTGAAGAAAGTGCGGACGAGACTGCCGGGCCGCTTCCGTTATCTCTTCCGCCTCCGAATGACTGGTGTGGTCTTTCCACAACCACGCCATAGCATCGGGGTTTTCTTTGAATTTTTCTGAAAAAGCCAGGGGTTCACCTTCCGAATCGACGGGCAGGGGGGTGCTTCCGGTAGTATCGATGCCTATGCCGACGATGGCATCGGGTGAGAAATGTTTCTTCTCTGAGGCATCTTCCAGACTCGCTCTGACCGTCCGTTTTATACCCTCTATATAATCGACCGGATGCTGACGCGCCTGTTGCGGGTTGTCCGGGCTATATAAAACTCCTGCCTCACCGTGTGCGTAGTCCCAAACCCCCTTGCCGACCTCTTCTCCGTCTGCGGTCGAAACGACAAGCGACCGGACGCTGCCGGTACCGAAATCAAGTCCTATGGTATAGCTATGTCTCATAATCTGCATATTCATAAACCAGAAACAAAATTAAACGTAAAAGCGTAAGGTACAGTGAAAATACATCACACAGAATATCACTTTTAGCCGACCGGATCAACAAAAAAGTATGCCGCATACGTTTGACAGCCATACGGCGGCATGTTACAATCCAGGACACGCGTGGGATTTTGTCGCGTCCGGTTGGTAGAATGCGTCTGGCGCAGTTGTGATTCCCGTTTTTCTTTGTTCGCGTTACAAATACGGGAGAAAGCAGATGAAAATTGCCATAACAGGAAAAGGCGGTGCCGGAAAGACTACGCTGGCTGTATATCTTTCCCGTTATCTGGCTGACCGCGGCAGTAAAACTTACCTGCTTGACGCAGACCCCGACGCAAATTCCGCCCTTGCTCTCGGGCTGGACGCAGACGATCAGCAGCCCCTGCCGCTTACCGAGCTGAAAGACCTTATCCGGGAAAGAACGGGCTCCGACTCCAACTACGGCAATTTTTTCAAGCTAAATCCCAAAGTTGACGACGTGCCCGGTGACTATTCCATTGACGCGGGCGGCGTGCGACTGCTTCGGCTGGGGCGGGTAAAAAAGGGGGGCGCCGGCTGCATGTGCCCGGAGAACGCGTTTCTCAACTCCGTGCTGTCTCACATGTTCTTTGCCGACGATGCGTGGGTGATACTTGACATGGAAGCCGGCATCGAACACCTCGGGCGCGGCACCGCGCAGGGAGTTGACATAATGCTCGTAGTGGTAGAGCCGGGCAGGCGCAGCATACATACCGCGCACGAGGCGGCAGCGCTGGCAAAAGATATCGGTGTTTTGAACGTCGGCGCGGTGTTGAACAAGATAAGAGGAAGTGAAGGCGAGGAAATCGAAAGACTGCTTGAGCCGGTTCCGGTGCTTGCCCGGATTCCCTACAGTGATGCGGTAGCTGCGGCAGATATGGGGGGTGAGTGTGCATATCGCGGGACGAAGGAGCAGGTTTCAGTTATTGAAGAACTGATGGGGAAACTCAAGGAATTGGGAGATGCGCCGTTTGAGCCGGATCATTCAGCCGGGTAATGTCTGCCGGCAAAAACTCTATAACATAGATTATCGGACACCAGATAAAGGAGGTCGCAATTACAATGGCCGACAGAGATGGTAAAAAAAAGATTCGAAGTGTCGATCCGGCCGCGCAGCAGATGGCCGAGCACAGTGCAGAAAAGGGTTATAGCCTGGCCTGGGACCGCTATGAGGCGGTGCAGCCGCAGTGTGAGTTCGGCACGCTCGGGCTTTGCTGCAAGAATTGTCTTCTCGGCCCGTGCCGTATAGACCCGTTCGGCGAGGGCGCGGAGTGCGGCGTATGCGGGGCGACGGTGGACGTTATAGCCGCGCGCAATCTCGCGCGCCATGCCGCGGTTGGCACTGCCGCACACTCTGACCACGGGCGTGACGTGGTTCATACGCTCCGTCTCGCAGGCCGCGGCGAGGCTGAAGGATATGAGGTGAAAAACGAGAAAAAATTGCTGAAGCTCGCTGAGGAATTCGGGCTGAAAACCGACGGTAAGGACCCGGCGCTGCTCGCTCAGGAGGTTGCTGAGGTGGCCTCGGCCGACTTCGGGCGACAGGAGGGCCGGCTGCGGTTTGTTGGCCGCGCGCCGAAGCCCCTGCAAAAAAAATGGGAAGATGCGGGCGTTACGCCCTCCGGCGTCGATGCCGAGGTCGTGAGGGCGCTGCATGCCACTCATATGGGTGTTGACAGCGATCCGAAACATATACTTAAAACGGCTATAAAAACATCGCTGGCCGACGGCTGGGGCGGCAGTATGTATGCTACCGACCTGAGCGATGTGTTGTTCGGCGCACCGGAGCCGGTCAGGGCGACCGCCAACCTGGGCGTCATACGCCCCGAAGCCGTAAATATCATAGTGCACGGACACGAGCCGACTCTTTCGGAGATGATCGTTGCGGCCGCACAGAGCCCGGATATGAAGAAAAAGGCCGAGGAAGCGGGCGCCGAAGACATTCAGATAGCCGGAATATGCTGCACCGCCAACGAGATACTCATGCGCCACGGCATACCCATTGCCGGGAACTTTCTCCAGCAGGAACTTGCGGTCGCCACTGGAGCCGTGGACGCCATGGTGGTGGATGTTCAGTGTGTTTTTCCTAACATCAGCCAATATGCGTCCTGTATGTCAACCCGGTTTATATCCACCTCGCCCAAGGCGCATTTCGAGGGGCTTGAACACGTGCAGTTCGACGAAAGCCGGGGGCTGGCTACTGCCAAGGATATAGTAGGGCGTGCCATTGAAGCTTTCGGCGAGCGCGGCGATTCAGAAACGGTTGTGCCAAAAGAAAACGAACAGCTGGTCGCAGGCTATACGGTGGAGAGCATATTCTCGACGCTCGGCGGCAGGTATCGCCCGCTGTTTCGCCCGCTCAACAAAGCCATTATGGATGGGCGGATACGCGGCGTAGCGGGTGTTGTGGGCTGTAATACCGTGAAGATGACGCACGATGAGGGGCACCTGAAGATGGTCAGGGAGCTCATACGAAACGACGTGCTGGTGGTGCAGACCGGGTGTTCGGCCATAGCGTGCGGCAAGGCTGGGCTGATGAAGCCCGAGGCCGCCGAAGTCTATGCCGGCGAAGGGCTCAGAGAGGTCTGCCGTGCCGTGGGTATAGCCCCGGTGTTGCATGTTGGCTCGTGCGTGGATAACACTCGCATACTTCTGGCCTGCGTGGAGATGGTGAAGGAAGGCGGGCTTGGGGATGATATATCGGACCTGCCTGTGGCAGGGGCCGCCCCCGAATGGATGAGCGAAAAAGCGATAGCCATTGCGCTATATGTCGCTGCAAGCGGAATATATACTTGCCTGGGCGATTCGTTCCCGATTATGGGCGCCCCGAAGGTGCGCGAGTATCTGCTTGAAGGTATGGAAGAAGACTTCGGCGGCAAGCTTGCTTTCGAGCGCGACCCCGTCAGAGGCGCTGCTCTTATGATAGAGCACATAAACGCTAAGCGTGATGCGCTCGGGCTTGATGATATGAAACATGACCCCGTTGCACCCGTCGAGTTGGATAAGGTCGGAGAAAAGGTGAACGCTTAATTCTTTTTCAAGGCGGGCTTGAAAAAGAATTAATTTACAGCTATTAACGAGGTGACCAGAATATGCCGGTTAAACAATTGACATCCGAAGGCGAGGCCATAGTGGTTGAGCTGGATAAATGTCTGGCGTGCAGGAGCTGTGAGTTTGCCTGCGCCATGGTTCATGCCGACGCGGAGAACATAGAAGAGGCCATGTTGTCGGAGTTTCCGCTTCTGCCGCGGGTGAAGGTGATAGCCGCCGCGGGAAGGGCGGTGCCGCTTCAGTGTCAGCATTGCGAAGATGCGCCTTGCGTGGAGGTATGTCCTTCGGGCGCGCTTTACAAGGACGAGCGCACCGGCCGCACGCTGACGGTAGTGGAGAAGTGTATCGGCTGTAAGTCCTGCATCTTTGCTTGCCCGTTCGGTGCGGTTGAATGGAATGCCGGTTCCCGAAGGCTGATAAAATGTGACCTGTGCGAGGGTATTGTTGAGGAAGGCGAGGAGCCGGCCTGCGTGAAGGGCTGTCCGACGCGCGCGAGGCGGGTGCGCAAGATGGCAGAACTCGCTCGCGAGCGGCAGAGGGAAGCTGCAGAGCGCACCGTGCGGATTTTAGAGGCCTGATGGAGGTTATAATTATGCCGGTGGCGCAATCGGACAGCATGGTTGAATATACCGATGAATTGGTCGGGGGCTACGGCGGGCGCCGAAGCGATCTGATTCATATTCTTCAGGATGTGCAGGGGAATTATGATTATCTGCCGCGTGCGGCGCTCGAGTGCGTTTCTGAAAAACTGAGAGTTTCCCTTCCCGAGGTCCTGAGGGTAGCAACTTTTTACGCATCATTCAGTCTCCAGCCGCGTGGTGAGCATCTTGTGGCGGTCTGCACAGGTACGGCATGCCATGTAAAAGGCGCGCCAAGACTGATGGCT
>PWZK01000294.1 GCA_003567495.1 Candidatus Brocadiaceae bacterium | reverse complement strand
GGGCCTGCCTGCAGCAGGCAGGTAAACCGCCGTTTTTGAGGCTAAAATACAGAGTGTGATTTTCAAAAGCTGAAAAATGTGCATGTAAGATTAAACATAACAGTCTTTTATATTAAATTTTGCCGTTGATTTATGAAATATGCGGGTTAAAAGTAACGCAGGCGTCCCCGTCTGCATTCGTGTTCGCGCAGTGTGCCGGCAGACAGCAGGATGCAGGCGAGACGCCTGCGCTACAACAGGCAGCCATGCGGAAAACCCCACGTGACCCACAGAAGGGTTACGACAACGGCTGTCCACAGATTTCGCAGATTACACGGATTGACGATAACGGCAAAAGGAAAGGCTTAATACAACGGGCAATGACTGCAACGGACTGTTAATCACCACCAAACCACAGAGACCGGGACGCGGTCAGGCGAGTAACAACAAGTTATTATATGCGATATGCTCCGATTTGTCAAGAAAAAAATCACGTGTTCTCTTCTGCGCGTCTTTTACCTTCGATGTGGAGCATCAGCACAGAGATGTCCGCAGGGGATATCCCGCTTATGCGAGAGGCTTGTCCCAGCGAGTCCGGTCTGACCGACGAAAGTTTTTGTTTTGCCTCGCTGCGCAGTTGGGTTATCGCATTGTAATCGATCCAATCCGGGATTTTTTTCTGCTCGGAGCGCCTGAACTTCTCGATCTGTCTTTGCTGTCGTTCAAAGTATCCTGCGTAACGTGCTTCGATCTCCACCTGCTCGCAGGCTTCTTCGTCGTTTATGAGGGTCTTCAGGTCCGTTTCATCGCCGGCCAGGTCTTTCAGGCTCGCTTCCGGCCTGCGCAGCAGTTTTGTCAAATTTTCTCCACCCCGGCGGTGTGATTCCAGGAACGACCACAGCTTGCTTATCGCCTTTTCTTTGCTTTGAAGTCGTTCCCAGCGCGCGGCGTCGATAAGACCGTTTTCACGACCGTACCGCATCAGCCGTCTGTCGGCGTTATCCTGGCGAAGCAGCAGTCTGTATTCGGCAAGCGAGGTAAACATGCGGTAGGGTTCCCGCGTGCCGCGCGTGACCAGATCATCTATGAGCACGCCGATATAAGCTTCTTCCCTGCCCAGAACCAGCGGTTTTTCCCTTTTAAGCAGCCTTGCCGCATTGATGCCGGCTATGATCCCCTGGGCCGCCGCTTCTTCATAACCGCTAGTGCCGTTTATCTGACCGGCCTGCAGCAGCCGGCCGACTGTTTTGTTCTCAAGCCACGGACGCAGCTGCAGCGGTGGCACATAATCATACTCTACCCCATAGCCGTGGCGCATAATCTCGGCGTTTTCAAGCCCGGGAATGGTACGTATCATGGCGTCCTGGATGTCACGTGGCAGGCAGGTGAAAAGTCCGTTGCAATAATATTCCCGGGTTCTACGCCCCTCAGGCTCGATAAAAAGCAGGTGGTTTTCTCTGTCTTTGAAACGCTCCACCTTTGTCTCGATAGAAGGGCAGTAGCGCGGCGCAGCGGCTCCGGTCTCTCCGGTGCTTGCCGGCAGACGCTCCAGCGCGGCGCGGATGATATCGTGCGCCTGAGGCCCGGTAGAGGTCATATAACATGGCATCTGTTCCATCCGGGGCGCTTTGGCCCGGGGCGAGAAACTGAATCTGCGCGGCACCGGGTCGCCGTGCTGCGGTTTCATACGGCTAAAATCGAGGGTGCGGCCGTTGACGCGGGGCGGGGTATTTGTCTGAAATCGGCCCAACGTGATTCCGGCCGCCTTCAGTGCTTCGGAAAGTTTCTTTGTGCTTTTCTCGCCCATCCTTCCGCCTTCAGCGCGCCACCGGCCGCAAAGAAGCGTGCCACTTAGAAAGGTTCCGGTCGTAAGCACCACGGCGCCGGTCTGGTAAGAGGCTCCGCTCCGGCAGCGCACGCCCCTTACCCTTCCTTTCAAAACGTTGATGTCCTCTACCGTTTCCTGGATCAGCGACAGGTTTTCCTGATTTTCAACGCGCCATTTCATCTCGCGTCTGTATTCGTCTTTGTCGATCTGCGCCCTCGGCGAGTGCATTGCAGGCCCTTTTCCGGTATTGATCATCCGAAACTGTATACATGTGGCGTCGGCCACACGGCCCATTTCGCCGCCGAGCGCATCGATTTCCCTCACCAGCTGCCCCTTTGCAAGGCCGCCTATGGCCGGATTGCAGCTCATATAGGCAACCTGATCCGGGTTATCGGTAAGAAGAGCCGTGCGGGCGCCCATTCGTGCGGCGGCCAGCGCAGCTTCGCAGCCTGCGTGCCCCGCGCCTACCACCACTATGTCGAAATGTTGATTTCTCCGAATCATGAGTTAACCCGCTTATTTCACGCGTTTCCAGCCTGCCTGCAGCAGGCAGGCGGTGCAGCCGCGCGAAAGGCAAGCGCCGACGCTTTTTTGGAAAAAAGCTTAGTAAAAAACTCTGTCGAATAAAAAGTAAAGTTTTTTGTCCTACTTTTTTTCAAAAAAAGTAGGCACCGCTGGGAATGCGCCCGAAGGGCCTGCCTGCTGCAGGCAGGTAAACCGCATTTTTTGAGGCTAAAATACAGAATGTAAATTCCCAAAACGGCAAAAGTGCCCTGTAAGGTTAAACATAATAGTTGTTTATATTAATTATTGTCGTTGGTTTATGAAATATGCGGGTTAAACACGGGTGGGGTGTTTAATTTATGCTGAGCGCCCCGCATCATAGCCTGGACACGTTTTACGGCTTCTTCCGGCGCATCGGGCCGCCGGCCATCATCCAAAGCCGACAGCACCTCGTCAAGAGTTTCGTAATCTATCCCCATTTCCTCCTCGTCGGTCTGCCCGCGCCAGAGCCCTGCACTCGGCGGTTTGTCTATAATTTCCTGCGGCACTCCCAGCACCCGCGCCAGCTCTCTGACCTGCGTCTTCAGAAGGGCGCCTATCGGCAACATGTCAGCGCCGCCATCGCCGTATTTCGTAAAGTATCCGGTGGCCAATTCCGACCGGTTGCCCGTGCCGGCCACCAGATAGTTGCGCACATTGGCCACATAATAAAGCGTCGTCATGCGCAGCCTGGCCTTGATATTTGCAGAGGCAAGCACGGCTTCGGCCGGAGGCAGGCTGTCGAGCATCGCCTCATAGGGGTCGTTGAGCGGCAGGTGCAGCGTATCGGCGCCGAATGTTTCGGCCGCCAGCCGCGCATATTTTTCATCTTCGGGCAGACTCCGGCACGGCATGATAACCGCCAGGGCCTCTACGCCTGCGGCCCGCACGGCCAGAGCCATCACCACAACACTGTCGAGCCCGCCGCTGAGACCCAGAACAACGCCCCTGGAGCCGCTCCCTGCAACCTGTTTTTCCATCCATTTACTTATACGACCGGCAATAGCATTGTAATCCATGTTTCCCTCCGTTCTATATTATCTCATGTCTTTGCTTTGTGAGAAAAACAGGTTAGCCGTAAAATTGCGCCACTATCTTCTCCAGATCGCAGGGTTTTTCCTCGCCCAGGGGAGAGTTAGGCATACCGAGCACCTCCGTTTCTTTCACCGGGTCCTCTTCCGGGTCGCTCGCATGTGCGCGGTTGTAAAGAATGTTCTGTCCGTAAACATATCTGAGCTCTTTGAGCCGGCGTCTTATGGACCTTAAGCAGTTCTTGCCCGAATAAAGGAGCGCCATGCAGAGCGTATCGCCGGCATCATCCAGCGGCTTGCCGGTCAGCGGATCCGCGCCGCTCATGTAACGAATCAACTCGTTAAACTCGGCTCTGGCATTCACATCTTTTAACTCCCCGGCAACATCTTCAAAAAATGCTGGAGAAGCGTCAAAATCAGCGACGTGTTCAACAAGGTAGTCGTAAACACTGTCTATGACGTTTTCCTTTATTTCTCCGGGGCCGCGTTCATGCGGCGGCGAAAACAAATATTCCGATCTTTTTGCCAGCCGGATTGCCTTCTGCGGCGAAATTTCATCGACCGGCATGCCGCAAACCTCAGCGATCTCCTCGCGCAGTGATGCTGCCTTTCTCAACACATCTTCCGCCTTTTCCGCAACCATCCCCTTGAGCTGCGATCGGAACTGTGGCAATTTGGCGGCATAAAACTCCCGCGCCTGCTCAACAGAGAGCTGCACCATCTTTGCACCGGTAATGAAAAGCCCCAGGCGTGAGAAAAAGTCGATCAGGTTGCCGGGCATAGGGTTGCGTTGCCTGAAGCTCTCCGGCTTCAATATTACCATGGAAGTTTCAAGCCCGCCATCTTCGCATCCGTTCAGTGCGGGCAGTACGAAACCGCCGTCGGAGTAGGCATGGTCACTGAAAAGCTTCAGGTGCGTCTCCGTCATGGCAGCGGAGCCGGCGGTCAAAACGGCGGGTTCAAAGAATACGCTCCTGCTTTCCGGAACCTTGACGCCCTGGAGCTTCGGGTAACGCTCAAGGGCGGCTTTGAGGCGCCTGTCGGACTTCTCTTTCACTTCCGCGCCGGCGGCGGGCGTGATAAAATCGCCGAATGTGCCCCGCACATCGTCGCCCCTCACATCACGCCCGAGATGTCCGACTGCGCTTTTTATATCTTCAAGGGCGTTTTTGCCGCGAAAAACCAGCACCATTATTCTGTTGCTGATTCCCTTTATATTCGGATCGCCCAGGTTCTCCATTACATACTGTATGAGCAGGCGCTGGAATTTCAGCGGGACTTCCTTCTCTTGCGGGTCGTAAATGGCATCACAGTATTTTTCAAGAAAATCGCTGTCCGGCCCCGGCGCATACATCCTGACCGCACAGAGATGCACGTCAGCCCACAGGAGCCTCGCTATAATGCCACCGGTGCGGCTTTTGTGAAGGCTGTACGGAGTTACAAGAACGTATGCCAGCTGGTCGTTGCTTTCTTTTTTTACCGTCATTTAACGCAAAAACCTCCGCTAAAAATTTTTGGCTCAATGATAACAGAGCGCCGGGGTTAATTCAAATCACCGCATGGGCGAGGAATTTGCGCTGTAACGTTTTTTGCGTATCCCGGAACGCAGATTGTTCCGAGATTATCCCTGTTTCCAGAGATTGCCGGGCGCAAATTCCTTTATTTTTCCTTCGGAAAGGGTTCAGG